>CAVBPJ010000054.1:0-17843 GCA_963597265.1 Evtepia sp.
GCACCTCCTTGCCAAGGAGGGGGTCGCGGGTTCGATCCCCGTCTCGCGCTCTTTTTTATTTTTAGAGGAAGTCCTGTTTATCGGCTTCCTCTATTTTTTATTGCAAAAATTCTGGAAGACGCATTATCTCCCAGAATTTTCTCCATATTCACAACATATTAATCATTACCACTGTTTCAGCAATTCCCCGAACACATCCAGCGCTTCCTGTACAACATCAGGCTTTGTCATATCAATTCCGCACAGCTTAAGAAGTTCAATAGGATGCATTGAAGAACCGCCTGATAAGAACTTTCTGTAACCTGCTATAACCTGCTCGTCGCCTGCAAGTATCTTGGTTGATATTGCAATAGCTGCAGAGTAACCAGTTGCATACTGGTATACATAGAATGGTGTGTAAAAATGAGGTATCCTGGCCCACTCAAGCGCTATCTCATCATCAATAACCATATCTGGTCCGAAATACTTCTCATTCAGCTTCTTATACATTGCACACAGGCTCTCTGCTGATAAAACCTCGCCCTGTTCAGCCTTTGCATGCGCTTCCATCTCAAACTCCGCAAACATAGTCTGTCTGTAAAGAGTTCCTTTAAACTGCTCAAAGAAATGATTGAGCAGATATCTTTTCTTCTTCTCATCATCAGTATTCTTTAACATATACTGCATAAGAAGTGCCTCATTACAAGTTGAAGCAACCTCTGCAACGAATATCTTATATCCGGCATAGATATAAGGCTGGTTTGCATTAGAATAATAAGTGTGCATTGCATGTCCCATCTCATGAATAACCGTAAACACATCATTGAGCGTATCTGAATAATTAAGGAATACATATGGGTGTGTGCCGTAAGCACCCCATGAAAATGCGCCTGAACGTTTTCCGGTATTCTCATACACATCTACCCAGCCATTCTCAAAGCCTTCTTTAATGTGTGAAACATACTCCTCGCCCATTGGCGCAAGTGCCTTTACAACAATATCCTTAGCCTCATCATAACTTATCTTCCAGTCAATATCTTCTACCATAGGAGCATATATATCATAAAAATGCAGTTCATCAACGCCAAGTGCTTTCTTTCGGATATCAACATAGCGGTACATTTTATCAAGATTGTCATTGACAGTCTTAATAAGATTCGTGTATACATTTTCAGGAATAAATGAGCCATCAAGATACATGTTAAGAGTTGACTTGTAGCCCCTTGCGTCAGCATAGAACATTGCCTGCTTGACATTGCCATAAAAAGCCGCTGCAATCGTGTTAATATAAGCCCCATACTGCTTATACAGTGCCTCAAATGCCGCCTTTCTTACAGTTCTGTCCTGGCTTTCCATAAATGTGGCAAAATTGCCGTTAGTCAGCTCATTTTCCTGTCCGTTCTCTCTTCTCACCTTGCCGAACTTAACATCAGCATTATTAAACTTAGAGAACACCTCATTAGGCACAGTTGACATCTGCGATGCCTTTGCAAGCAGCGCCTCTTCCTTTTCAGAAAGCGTATGCTCCTTTCCTGCGAGGCAGTCGTCAATAAAATGCTTATACATGCCAAGTCTTTCGTCTTCGCTGATATATTTATCAAGCACCTCTGTATCTATTGATATAAGCTCCGGCTCTAAAAATGCGTACTTCTCTGACACCTTCATCGCAGCCATCTGGGCTTTTCCAGACATTTCCTGATACTTAGAATTGCCTGTATCCTCGTAATATTTCATAAATGCATACACATACACTCTTTCAGCGATGTACTCTACCTGCTCATACTCCTTAAGTGCCTTATAAAGCATGCCTGCAGACTCGCCCATTCTGCCCTTAAGCTCGCTTGGCTGTCCTGTCAGTTCAAGTATGCTGTTGTAATCCTTCTCCCATGCTTCATCAGAGCTGTATAAATCATTCACAGCCCATTTAAACTTATCATCAATCTCACTTCTTGCTGGCATAACAATCCTCCATTCATATTATTTTGCGGAAATGTTCTGATTACCGGAAATCCTATGACTACCGTAAAATCCGCATTTATAACAAAAGCCTGCAACAACTCATGCGCTGTCACAGGCTCATCATTCGTATTAATCAAGTTCTGGCAGATAAGCAGAAGTTGCTATAGCAAGCGCACCATGTCCAATGTGGCATGCAACAGAAAGTGAAAGCGGATCCATGTGGAAATCGAACTGTGGGAATGTCTCTTTAACTAATGCAGCCCATTCCTCTGCCTCCTCAGGATTACCTGAATAAGCAACTTCCATGTGCATCTTTCCATCCTTTGCAAATTCTGCAAATCTTGTATCTAAATCATCCTGCATTGCCTTAAGCATTATCTTCTTCGCAGATGACTTTCCTCTTGCTTTGGCAAATGCGTCTAACTTCTCACCCTGAATCTGAAGTACAGGATTAAGCTTAAGCATAGTTCCGATAGCTGCTGCCGCAGGAGTTATTCTTCCGCCCTTCTTTAAATACTTAAGAGTATCAAGTGTGATATATATGCTTGATTCCATCTTATGCTTCTCAAGAATCTCCTTAATCTGCGCCGCAGACTTGCCTCTGTGTGCAAGCTCCTTAGCATCAAGAACAGACTGTCTCATTGTTACAGAAATTCTCTGGTTATTGACAACCTGAACCTTTCCATCATAATCATCAGCCACCATAGTAGCTGTCTGACATGTTCCGCTGAGACCGCTTGACATAGGAATATATACAAGTTCATCATATTCCTTAAGAATCTCATCAAATGCGTCCTGCATCTCACCAATAGAAGGCTGGGAAGTAGATATATCTGCGTCCTGCTTTAACTTCTCGTAAAACTCCTCCTGTGTAAGATTAATATCTTCAAAATACTGCTCTCCATCTATAAAGAACGGCATTGGTATAACTTTAACTCCAAGCTCCTTAGACTGAGCCTGTGTAATTCCACTGTTACTGTCTGTAAGTATGGCAACTTTACCCATGTAAATCCTCCCAATAACCTATTGCTGGTAAATCAATTATTTTGTTATACTGATGTATATACTTCTATATAGTAAGGCATTTTGACACTTTTGTAAACAAATGTTTCTTATTTCAAAGTAATATTTTTATAAACTTTTATCGGAGAACAACCTATGAAATATATCGAGATTGACTATTTAGATGACATTTTAATGAATGCCCTTGAAGAACTTATTGACAAATGTGATGGCTACGAGCCTTATTACTGCGAATCCCATAACGACAGCTTTATCCAGTGTGCGCTTGTTGATGATAATACAGATTCTCCCGTAATGTATGGCTTTGTCGGGCTGCTTATCAATGATGAATGTGGGTATGTTGAAGTTTCAGGTCTTGTAGCGCCTGATTTCCGTCATATAGGGCATTTTCGTAATATGTTATCAATCTGTTACAGAAAGCTTAAAAACAGCTCTGCAGGCGATTTAGAGCTTATTGCGCCTGTAAGTGGTGAACTGCTTGGCAGTTCTTTATGTGGTGATATGTGTTTCTATGAATATCTGTACCGTCTTGATAAGACACATTTTAACTTAGAATCAATACAGGCTGCCGAGCCTGACAACGCCGAATATTATCTTGAGGGCGAGGATTATCTTATGTACCTGCCGGAATATGAAGAACCTGTGGCACTTCTTTATCTTGATACACAGAACACATTTGTCAATGTATACGGCGTATTCGTTGATGAGAACCTGCGGGGAAAAGGCATCGGTACATGCCTTATGAAGCATTTTCTTAAAGACTACTTTAACATTGCCTCACTTCCTCTTGTGCTTAATGTGACAAGCAATAACAACGCAGCTGTAGCACTATATAAAAAATGCGGCTTTACCGAAGCAAGCCGCATTGAATATCACTATATTAACTGTGCTGACAACTAATTCTTAGCTGCAATAACATCTCTCATATCGTACATTCCTGCTGGCTTTCCTGCAAGGAACTTGGCAGCCTCAACTGCTCCCTTTGCAAATACAGCCTTAGAGTGTGCGGTATGCTTGAATTCTATAACCTCGTCCTCTCCAGCAAAGATTACTTCGTGTTCTCCAACGATAGTTCCGCCTCTTACAGCACTGATTCCGATTTCCTTAGGATCACGCTTCTGTCTTAACTGGCTTCTGTCATATCTGTAGAAATAATCATCATCAAGCACTTCCTTCATTGAATCTGCAAGTGCAAGAGCTGTTCCACTTGGTGCATCAAGCTTCTGGTTGTGGTGCTTCTCAACTATCTCAATATCAAAGCCTGCTGACGCAAATACTTTGGCAGCATCCTGTAAAAGCTTGAATAATGTATTAATTCCAAGTGACATATTAGCTGAACGTAATATTGCAACACTCTCAGATGCTTCATTAATTGATGCAATCTGCTCATCACTTAATCCTGTTGTACATATTACAGCTGGAATCTTAGTTTTCTTAATATAATCAACGAGTGTATCCTCTGCCTTGGCTGATGCGAAATCAATAATAACATCAGCTTCCACATTGCACTCTTCTAATGAAGCAAATACCGGATATGAGTTATGTCCATCATCGCGGAGGTCAATTCCTGCTACAATCTCTGCATTAGCATCGTTAGCAACTATTCCTGTAATGACCTGTCCCATATGGCCGTTACAGCCATGCATAATTATTCTTGTCATGTTCATTCTCCTGTCAATTAAAGTATTCCGTAGTTAACCATTGCTTTCTTTAATCTTTCAAGGTTAGCCTCTTCCATCTCACATAATGGGCTTCTGAGTGGTCCCATATCCCATCCCATAAGGTTAAGTGCATGCTTAACAGGAATTGGATTAACCTCGCAGAATAATGCATCTACAAGCTCTAATGCCTTAAACTGTAACTGTGCTGCCTTGGCAACATCTCCTGCTGCAAATGTAGCGCAGATATCATGTGTCTGCTTAGGAGCAACATTAGATAATACTGAGATTACGCCCTTAGCTCCGATTGACATAAGAGGAACGATAAGTCCGTCTTCACCTGAGTACATATCAAGTCTTCCCTCAGCTAAAGCCATTGTCTTGCTCTCCTGTGCAAGATTACCTGTTGCAGCCTTGATAGCAACGATATTGTCAACATCCTTGGCAAGCTTAGCTGCTGTCTCTGGCTGGATATTGCATCCTGTTCTTCCAGGAACATTATACATAATGATAGGAAGGTCTACTGACTTGGCAACTGCTGTATAGTGCTGGATAAGACCCTTCTGTGTTGCTTTATTATAATATGGTGTAACTACGAGACATCCATCAACTCCTGCCTTCTGTGCTTCCTGTGAAAGCCATATAGCTGTTTCTGTGCAGTTAGAACCTGTTCCTGCAATAACTGGAACTCTTTTCTTTACATAATCAGCAGCAAATCTGATTGTTTCTACATGCTCCTCATGTGTAAGTGTTGATGCTTCTCCTGTTGTACCACAGATAATAATTGCATCTGTTGAGTTATTAATCTGGTAATCAAGGAATTCTCCAAGCTTATCATAATTAACTTCTCCATTAGCTTTCATTGGTGTAATAATCGCTACACCGGCTCCGGTAAATACTGACATACCATCCTTCTTTCCGCTGTTTACAGCTATTATTATGTACATGATTCCTGTCTATTCTCATCGCATTGGTGCAAATACATAGAAGAGCCAATCTGCTCAAACAGACTGGCTCTTAAAGAAATCATAGTAATAGTCCTTTAAGTAGCTCTCCATCTATCCGATGACAGTCGTAAAACTATTAATCCTACGCCCAGTAAGACTGCTCCGGAAACAATCCTCTTCGGCACTTTCCCCTTTTATTATCCTTCTTATGCCTTCCGGGGCATCGGGATAATTACTCTTGAATCGTGCGACCTCTACCTGCTGCAGGGGAAACCCTTACAGTTAATGTGACTATATCACTCTGATTATGTTATGTCAATACTTTAACCCTATTTAATATGAGGGCATATATCTGTTATTCTTCATCTTCAACAAGGTCAATCTTGCTTACTGATACCTCATAAGCAACTCTTCTCTCGACCTCATCTTCTCCTATCTTCTTAGTGTACTCTCTGCTCTGTACACGTCCGCTTACCTGAAGATGTGAACCTACTTCAAGACCGCCTGCAAATCTTGCATTTCTTCCCCATGCAATACATGGAATATAATCAGACTTGCCATATGGTCTGTTGACTGCAACTAAAACATCTGCAATCTCTCTTCCTAATGGAGTCTTTCTATAAATAGGTGGTTTGCATACGAATCCATCAAGGAATATCTGATTAGACTTAGACTGCTCCTCTGGCATCTCATCATCTTCTAAGAATCTTAATTCTCTTACAAATATTGAAAGTACCAGCTTATTCTTAGTTCCTTCATGTCTGTTATAAGAACGGAACTGTCCAGCTACTTCAATCTTCATTCCTCTATAATCTTTAGTTACATCAATAAGTCTCTCAGATATCATAAGTGGTATAACATCCACCATATCACTTAATCTGTTCACTGACACATTAGCAATATAGAAGCCCTCTCCAAAAACTTCATGGCTGAAAGTGAACTCTGAGACAATCTCTCCAATGATACACACTCTGTTGTTTTCAATTACTTTATCAAGCATTATGTATTTCTCCCTTCTTTGCCACCTTATTATGTGTTATGGCATGTGCTTTGTTTTCTCTAATATGTATATGATGTCGTTTTCGCAAATATTACAAAAACTTTTTGAATAATTTGTGTTCAAAAAATGAAAAAATTTTTATATATTTAGTATTGTTTTTTAAGAATATTGTGATAGAATATAAAAGTTGCTAATCATAGAAGATATTTTGAGTTAAATCAGGAAGGATACTATTAATGAAAACAAAGCGTGAAGACATTCGTAATATTGCAATTATTGCCCACGTTGATCATGGTAAGACAACCCTTGTTGATGAGCTGTTAAAGCAGAGCGGAACTTTCAGAGCTAATCAGGAAGTTGCTGAACGAGTTATGGATTCCAATGATATCGAAAGAGAAAGAGGAATCACTATTCTTTCTAAGAACACAGCTATCACATACAAGGATACTAAGATTAACATTATTGATACTCCTGGCCATGCCGATTTCGGTGGTGAGGTTGAGCGAGTACTTAAGATGGTTAACGGCGTTGTACTTGTTGTTGACGCATTTGAAGGTGTTATGCCTCAGACTAAGTTCGTATTACAGAAAGCCCTTGATATGAATCTTTCTGTTATAGTATGTATTAACAAGATAGACAGACCAGAAGCAAGACCAGAAGAAGTTATCGATGAGATTCTTGAGCTTTTCATTGACCTTGATGCCAATGAAGATCAGCTTGACTGTCCATTCATCTTCGCTTCAGCCAAGTCAGGTTATGCTATGGCTGATCTTAACGATGAAAAGAAAGACATGCAGCCACTCTTTGACTGTATCGTCAATAACATTCCTGCACCAGAGGGTGACCCTGATGCAGATACACAGATGCTTATCTCTACTATTGACTACAACGAATTCGTTGGTAGAATTGGTGTAGGTAAGATTGATAACGGAAGCCTTAAGGTTAATCAGGAGGTTATGATTGTTAACCACCATGATTCAAGCGTTAAGAAGCGTGTAAGAATTACTAAGCTTTACACATTTAACGGACTTAACAAGGTGGAAGTTAATGAAGCAGGAATCGGTGAAATCGTTGCTGTATCAGGTATTGCTGATATTCATATCGGTGATACAATCTGTTCACTTAACAACCCTGTTGCCATTCCATTCCAGAAGATTTCAGAGCCTACTCTTTCTATGGACTTCATGGTTAATGACAGTCCTCTTGCAGGTAAGGAAGGTAAATTCGTTACTTCAAGACATTTAAGAGACAGACTTTTCAAGGAACTTAATACAGATGTAAGTTTAAGAGTTGAAGAAACACCTGGTGTTGAGAACTCATTTAAGGTCTCAGGACGTGGTGAGCTTCATCTTTCAGTTCTTATCGAGAACATGAGAAGAGAAGGTTATGAATTTGCAGTAAGTAAGGCCGAGGTACTCTACCACACAGATGAGAGAGGCAAGAAGCTCGAACCAATGGAACTTGCTTATATCGATGTTCCAGATGACTGCACAGGATCTGTTATCCAGAAGTTAAGCCAGAGAAAGGGCGAACTTCTTGGTATGTCACCAATCAATGGTGGATACACAAGACTTCAGTTCTCTATCCCTTCAAGAGGTCTTATCGGATACAGAGGTGAATTCCTTACTGATACTAAGGGTAACGGTATTATCAATTCTTCTTTTGAAGGATATGAAGAATACAAAGGAGACATTTCTTACAGAAAGAATGGTTCTCTTATCGCTTACGAAAGCGGTGATGCTATCACTTATGGTCTTTTCAATGCACAGGAGAGAGGTACTCTCTTCATCGGACCTGGTGAGAAGGTATATGCCGGAATGATCGTTGGCGAGAATCCTCGTACTGAGGATATTGAGGTTAATGTATGCAAGACAAAGCATCTTACCAACACTCGTTCTTCAAGTGCTGATGAGGCTCTCCGTCTTGTTCCGCCTAAAATTCTTAGCTTGGAGCAGGCACTGGATTATATCGACACAGACGAATTACTTGAAGTAACACCTAAGAGTCTTAGAATCCGTAAGAAGATTCTTGACCACACAGCAAGATACAGAGCTAACAAGAAGTAATTATTTTAAGGAGGTTTCAATTATGGATAGCGATTTAGGAGCTAAAGTTAAGAAGTTAAGAATTGCACACGGTCTTACACAGGAAGACGTTGCTAAAGCATTAGAGGTTACACCTGGTTACATAAGTAACGTAGAGAACGGTCGTAATCTTATGACATTAAGAATGCTTTCATACTATGCAGAGCTTACAGGAGTATCTCTTGATTACCTTGCAGGAAGCGTTGATAAATCATACCAGAACACAGCTCTTGACAACGAAATCATGCAGATTGTCCAGAAGTTAGATGTTGATTCTAAGGAGAAGCTTATCTCTACACTTAGAATCTGGTTTGCTGAGAATAAATAATTATACAGTTTCATAGCTTTTAGTCATGCCCGGCATGACATAACAAAGGCGGCAGGATATTTCCTGCCGCCTTTTAATTAACTCTGAATTGATTTCATCTGGTAGAACTCTCCCTTAAGAGCCATAAGCTCATCATAAGTTCCATATTCTACGCAATGTCCATCTGCTATTACTGCTATTCTGTCCGCACCCTTTATAGTCGATAATCTGTGTGCAACTATAAATGTTGTTCTGTCCTTAGTCAGATTGTTAAGTGCCTCCTGAATAAGCTTCTCAGATATACTGTCTAACGCCGATGTTGCCTCATCAAGAACAATTACCTTAGGATTTCTCATAAGTGCCCTTGCGATTGATACACGCTGTCTCTGACCACCTGACAGCTTTCCTCCATGTTCTCCGACAACCGTATCCAATCCATCTGGAAGCGAATCAACCAGCTCCCTTAAATTGGCTGCATCGACAACTTTGTTAAGTGTATCCTCATCAACATTATCTATTCCATATGTAATGTTATCTCTTATCGTTCCTGAGAATAATATTGATGTCTGTGGTACAACCGCCAGATGCTTTCTGTAGCTTCTAAGATCAATATCTCTCATATCATGTCCATCTATCGTAACAACTCCGTCTGTAGCGAAATTAAAGCCTATAACAAGGTTAAGAATTGTTGATTTACCGGCTCCTGATTCGCCGACAAGTGCAATTGTCTGCCCCTTATCCACATGAAGATTAAGCTCATGAAGTACCGGTTTGTCTGTATTATTGTAGGTGAATTTAACATTTGAAAAATCAAACTCTCCATCTACATTATCAAGTTCTTCTTTTCCGTCATTACATTCAATATCATCTTCAAGAAGTACTTCTCCAATAGAATTGACTGACTCAACACCCTTGGCTATAACAGGTATAAGTGACATAAGAGATGATACCTGACTTACTATAGTCGCAAAATAGCTCTGATAAAGCGTAATATCTCCCGGACCAACAGTTCCCTTTAAAGCAAGAAATCCTGTGAATCCAAGACACACAACCTGAAATATCTGGAATATCGCCCATCCAACCGAGCCAAACAATGCCTGTATAACATCCAGTTTATAACCTTTCTCCGCAACAGCAAAAAGCTGTCCGCTCATCTTGGTTACCTCTTCCTCTTCAAGCGCATGTGCCCTTGTAACCGGAATAAGTTCAACCATTTCCATAACTCTTGCTGAAGTCTCTTCCATCTCCTTACGGAACTCAGTATTTCTCTTCTTCATGATATTTCTGAAAAATACCATCGTTGCTGCTGCAAGTGGTGTTGTAAGCAGAAAGAATAAGAACACTATAAGACTCTTTGATACAGTAACAAAAAGTGCAACTCCGATATTAAGCGCTATATTAAGTATGCTGAGAAACATCTGTGTTGAAAGTGTCTCAACAGCCTCTACATCTCGCATTATCTTAGACTGCAGCCTGCCCGACTGCGTCTCCTTGTGATATGAGATTGAAAGCTGCTGAAGCTTCCTTACAAGAGCTTTTCTAAGTCCTGTTTCTGCATATCTGGTTGCTAATGATTTATACCTTGTATACAGATAATTCATCGGAACATTAAGAACAACCAGTGCAACCATAATTATTGCCTGAACAATTATATTCTGTACCGTATCCGGCGAACCACTTGTAATATCATTGATAATATTAGCTGTAACTATAGGCAGAACCCACACAGGAGCATGCTTTATAAAGAAGAATAATACAGCAAGAAAGAACTTGTTATAATTTCCTTTATAAAGCCCGATAAGTATCTTTAATGGATGCCCCTTATGTCTTCTGTAGCACTCAATGAACCAGTTTTCAACATCAATTCCCTTTGGTGCATGTAAATTCATCATTATCCCTCATATTTTCTGTGTCCAGAACTAGTCTCTCTCAATCTTATCAACATTATCTGCAACAATTGCTTCGCCTTCACAGCCTTCAATGTTGACATTCTTTAATATAAGCTTCTCTACATTACTTACAATAAGTCCCTGTCTGCTTGCTTCATCACAGCCAAGCATCATTGCTGCCACACCAGCCTTTGCATTCTCAGCATAGCTGAAGTTAATATTCTCAAATGTAAGCTTCTCTACCTTGCTTTCTGGCAATCCGAATATATATGCACCTGCAACATGGCAGTTCTTGGCATTAATATCCTTAAATGTAAGACTCTTAATTGAAGGTGTTCTGTCATCTACAGGAAGAGGTTTTCTTGAGCCAACATACTCTGTCTTTCCATCAGGATCACAGAAGTAGAAGCTGTTTACAACGAAAGGTGTCATTACATTATCCATATCAATATTCTCAAATGAAATATCATCAAGAACAGATAATTTACCACGTCCTCTTCTTGTCTTAACTCTTAAGCCTCTGTCTGTATTCATGAACATACAGTCTCTGATATGAACGTCTTTAACTCCGGCTGCAATCTCGCTTCCTACTGTAACAGCACCATGTCCGTCTCTCATACAGCACTGGCGTACTGTCATATCCTCTGTAGGCGTCTTTTCTTTCTGAGCCATATATATCTTACCAGACTTGATTGCTATACAGTCATCACCAACTGATATGTATGTTCCAAGTACAAGAACATCCTTACAGCTTTCTGGATCAAGTCCATCTGTATTATGTGAATTGGCAGGATTAAGAATCTTAACATCAATAAACTTAAGGTGATTACTAAAATATGGGTGAATAGTCCATGATGGTGAATTCTGTACTGTGATTCCATGCATAGTAACATTACTGCAGTTATTGATAAAGAATAATCTTGGTCTCCATGCTGTATTTCTTATCTTACAATTCTTCCACCAGTTATCATGTGTTGTACAGCCATCAATTGTACCTTCACCTGTAATTGTTACATTAGAGCAGTTAATTCCGCACACAATTGCTGAGAACATATCAAGAGGATTGCCTTCCCATGTTCCAAGATTGTAATAATCTGTCTCATCATATGTCTCAATCTGTCCTGGTAATATAGGGAACTTCTCTCTGTCTGTAAATGCTGAAAGCACTGCTCCCTTAGCAAGCTCAAGATTGAGATTATCCTTAAGGAAAATGCTTGATATCTTGTAAACACCTTCTGGTACTAACACTCTTGAATCCTTAGGTGCTGCCATAATTGCACACTGGATAGCATTAGTATCATCATGCTCACCATCACCGTATGCACCGAATTCTCTTACATTGAGAGTTACATATTCATAATCTGTCTTAAATTCAACAGGACCATACTCTGTTCCTGCATATACTGCTGTAACCTTATATTCTGTATCTGGCTTAAGACCATATATTGTTGTAACAACCTTATCAGTCTTACCATATTCTTCTCCATTAACGCAAAGAGTGTATTCTTCCTTAGAATAATACTTTCCACCGTCATCAAATTCTACTACTACACTTCTTCCTGTTTTGATAACTAATTTTAACTCCATAATACACCTCCGTTGCTGCGTCCGTAATCCTGATAATCTCTGTTTCTCATATACTCGCTGTAAGCTGTTATGTATGCAGCTGTATCTGCTAAACTGCTCTTATCTGCAACATGCTTATCAGTAGCCTTTCCAAAGATTTCTTCAGCCTTAGCTGCATATTTCTCTGTCTGTATAAGCTTCATACGGCATCCCTTTAATACTGCATATGCATATATAAGCTTTACAGCCTCAGAATCTGTATTGTTAATTGTATCATTAAGCACTGCAACTGCCGCTTTGTATATTTCTCTTATTCTTGCAAATATTTCATAAAGTGCCTGATCCATAACCTCAAGCGTATCAACTGCTCCTGCTGCAAATAAAGCAAGTGCTCTTACAGCTTTCGCATCACCATCATGAGCTGCCTTGTTTACATTCTCAAAGCAGTCAGCATATAATGCATTATACTGTGCAATTATATCGTTGTAATGTTCTTTACCACCATCTTTAGTCTCATAATTCATGTAGAAACTCAATGCCTTAAATGCTGTGCATAAGCATTTACTACCTTCAGCTCCTGTAAAATATCCTGATTCTGTTCTTGGCTGTGTTTCTGTCTGCTTGGCAATATTAACTGCAACATTGCTCTTTCCAACACTGTAGCATGCATTACCATACATGAAATTAACAAGGTCATTCTCACCTATACTGATATTATCATTCTCGACAAGCTTATCTAATTCACCTGTAATAACATCCTTATATTCATCACTATGCTCTGCTGCTTCAAGTTTACCTAAAGCATTAAGAAGAAGTGCCTTATCAAACGCATCTGCTCCTTCAAGTCCGATTTCTTTTAATACATTATTAATGTATCCTTTAATTTCAAAACTCTTATCCAAGCCTTTTTCCTCCTAACCAATATTTGTTTCATTGTAACATGTTAAACAGTATTATTCTACTATTTGACTGGTAATACCGAATAAAAATACAGTTTTATTGCTCTGTATATTCTCATCGCTACTCGCGCAAAAAAAGACGGATCCATATGGACCCGCCTTAAATAAATTCAAAATATTAACATTACTCCTTAACGGCACCTACGTTAACACCCTGTACGAAGTACTTCTGACAGAATGGATAGATGATCATGAAAGGAAGAATAGCTATGATAGTTGCTGCATTAGAAATTGTTGTTGGGTTAACAGCACCATCATTAGGAATATCACTATCAACAACCATACTTCTTAACTGAATCTGGAAGTTGTAGAGGTTATTCTTATTAATATATAACTTGAAGTTTGTATAATCATTCCAGAAGCTTACTGCGAACATCAAACCAATTGATGCAAGAGCTGCCTTTGAAAGAGGAAGTACAATCTTGAAGAAGATACCCATTGGTGAGCATCCATCAATCTGAGCTGCTTCGAAAAGTGATTCAGGAATACCTTCGAAGAAGTTTCTCATAAGTACTAAGTTATATACGTTAATAGCCATTGGCAGAATAACTGCCCACAAAGTATTGATTAATCCTAACTGCTTGATAACAAGGAACTTAGGAATCATACCACCATCGAAAATCATTGTGAAGAGAAGCATGTAAGCGAAGAAGTTTCTTCCTGGCATCTCCCACTGAATTAATACATAACCACCAAGTGTAACAACTAAAAGTCCAACGAATGTACCTACAACAGTTGTTATAACTGAGATTAAGAATGGATGATAAAGGTTTGATCTTGTTACAATAGCACGGTAACCACCCCAAGAGAATTTCTGAGGAAGCCATGTAAATCCATATGTTGAATATGCATCAATTGAGCTAATAATTACTCTGTAAATAGGAATCATAATTGCACATGCAATGATAATGAATAAAATTGCATTAACAATTGGGAATACTTTGAATTTTTTCTTTTTCTTTTTATAAACTAGTGTCTGATTATCACTCATTATCTATTCCCTCCTATACAATTCCTCGTCCACGTACTTTCTTACTTGCCCAGTTACAACCGAGAACTAAGATCATACCAACGAAAGACTTAAATAAACCTACAGCAGTTGTATAACCATAATCTGAGTTACCACCACTGAATGTCTTAGTATATACATATGTCTGTAAAACCTGTGACTTAGCATATGTAATAGGTGACTGTAATACGAATACAGATTCGAAAAGGTTCATAACCTTAGCAAGGTTAAGAATGAATACTGTAATAATTGTATTAGCAAGAGCTGGTAATGTAATATATATCAGTCTCTTGAATCTGTTAGCACCATCAATCTGTGCTGCTTCATAAAGGTCTGGGCTGATACCTGATAATGTAGCCAAGAAGAGGATTGTTCCCCAACCTGTATCCTTCCAAACATTCATGATGTAGAATGTTCCACGCCAGTAAGTTGTACTGTTCATGAAATCAATAGGGCTGCTAATAGCACCCATATTTATAAGAATTGAGTTGACTGGAGCACTATCATATGGAGCCAGTAACATCTTAAATACTGAAGCAACAACTACCCATGACATGAAATGTGGAAGATAGATGATTGTCTGTACTGTCTTCTTGAAGATCATGTTAGTAATCTCATTAAGAAGAAGTGAAATAACAACAGCTGCGCCTGTATTTAAGAACAACTTAATTAATGACAAAATTAATGTGTTTCTGAATGCCTGCCAGAAATAGATATCGTTAGTAAACATTGTCTGGAAGTGATACAGACCAATGTAATATGGATTAGCGATAATATATCTGGTAAATGAATAACGAACGCCAAGCATTGGCCAGTAGTTGAATAATAAAATCATAACGAAAACTGGCACGAACATAAGGTAGAAACCTCTGTAATAATACATCTTACTTGTGAGGCTCTGATTTAATGAGTTAGAAAGATACTTAGCATCTACATGAAGATCTTTCTTAAAAGGCTTAACAACATCAATAAAGCATCCTGCAATTGCTACGATAACACCAATTGCAAGAACTACGAAACCACAACCAATATGATATGAGTTTCCATTATATCCATTGCTAAGAACATCTGTAAGGCTAACATTAATGTACTTAAGTCCACCACCTGCTACCTTACCATTAACAAGTGTAAACTGTACTGCAAATACTGAAACAACTGTAAGAACAGTTGCGATTACTGTAGTAATGATAGAAAAGATTTCTTTTCTAGCCACAATAAGTATGATACCAACAACGATACATGCGATGAATAAATACCATAATACTGGCATACTGATATTCATGTAACTGAAAGCATATGCTATAGGATATACACCTTCTTTAATCTTCTCTCCTGACTGAACAAGAGGTAAAAGACTGGCAATGAGCATGATAATGAGTCCGATGATGGCCATCAATTTAATATTTCCTTTTGGCTTTCCTACTGCTGTTCCGCACTTAGGGCATATTTTAGCTTTCTTAGGAAGCTCTGTGTTACAAGATGGACACTGCATTTTTTTACCTTCTTTCCTAATTATTATCGTATGCCTATTAAATAAATTTCATAAGCAAATCCTTTTTGTCAATACAAGCGGCGCGGATTTCTCTGCGCCGCCATACTGACATCAGATGTACAAGACATCTAATAATTATTATTGTCTAAATTACTTGTTCTTAATTGTTTCATTTAATGATTCGATAACTGCATCACACTTAGCACCAACCTGCTTCTTGTAATCAGCCATAGCTTCATCATATGTCTTCTCACCAAGAACTACCTGTGAAACAACTTCAAGTCTCTTAGTATTGATATCAGAGATATTGTTGCTAAGTACTTCTGTGTTCCAAAGTGGAGTCTCAAGCTTGCTGTTAGCATTGAACATTGCATAGTTCTCTGTGATAAGTGGGTCAACACTCTTGTTACCTGGATCTACGTTATCACCAAATGTAGCGATAGCTAAGCTCTTATCAATGTGGTTCTTAGACATAAGCTTTGTATTATCTTCTGGTGTTGGAAGGAAGTGGAATACGCCTTCTTCATAAGTCTTTGTCTTAGATGTATCAACTTCACCCTTTGAGTTGTAAACTGTTACAGTCTCAGCCTTATCATCCCAGTGAGTTCCCTTAGCACCATACTGCCATGCAATCTGGATATCTCCACCATCAAGCATAGTATCGATGAAGTACTTGAAGATTCCTTCAGCCTTACCATTCTCATATGCCTTGTATGTAATACACCAAGCAGTAGCAAGACGCTCCTTGTATGCACCAAGTTCCTTAACAGGCTTAATAGCGATAATCTTATCTGTCTTATCAGCTATAGAGTTCTGAAGTGTGTAAGCCCATGTACCAGCCCAGTATGTGAATACTGAAGAAGCTGTAGAAGCATCCTTAGAATTCCACTTATTACGAGCATCTGATGTTGTCTGGTTCTGTGAAGCCTTATCAAGAATACCATCATCAACAGCTGTCTTAAGTCTTGCAAGAGCATCCTTCATATCTGACTGAGCAAATCCATCCTTGTATTCCTTAGCTGCTTCATCATAGTAGAATGTGAAGTTAGCATTCTGATAGAATTCTGGAAGATAGTTAGTATATGGAGCTTCTGGAGTACCAGTATTACCACCAGCGATGAAACCTGAACAAGAAATAACGAAGTTCTGGTTAGCTGAAGCAGCCTTGATATCCTTAAGCATCTTGTAGTACTCATCGAATGTAAGTGTCTTAGATGCAACATCATCTGCATTGTATCCAGCAGCTGTTAAAGCTGAAGACTTGATATATGTACAGCATCCGTTACCACGGGCTGGTGAGAATCCGTAAAGAGCCTTCTCTCCCTCTGGACCAGCTACCATATTTCCTTCCTCAATAATCTCAGCCTGATCGATAAGTCTTCCTGAGTTCTTTGTTGCTGACTGATTCCAAGCATCTGTCATATCCCAAAGATATCCGTTAGCAGCAAAGTTAGCAAGATAATCTGAGCTAAGAAGAACTACATCAGGGATATCGCCTGAAGCGAATGCGTTCTTAACTGAATCATAGTAGCTAGAATGCTCTGGACGAATCCACTTAATCTGAAGGCCTGTAAGCTCTCCAAGATAATCATAGAACTGCTGAGCACCGTTAGTTTCCTTAACTACAGTACCATCAACCATAACTGTGAATTCTTCTGGCTTCTGTACGTTAGCCCAATCAACTGTTGCCTTTGTTGTTTCCTGAGTAGTGTTGTTAGAGCCACAAGCTACGAGACCCATAACAGAAGTAAGTGATAAACCTACTGCAGCAAACTTCTTTAATGTCTTTTTCATAAACCTTAAAACCCTCCTTAATTTGGTTCGCGGGGATTCACACCCCGTTTCGTTTTTTAGACATTGATATATTAGCATTTTTGTACTATTTTAACAAGGCTATTTTTAACAATTATTGTATTTTTTTTGCTTTTTCTGTGAAAACCCAGTATTTATGCGGTTTCCCATATTCATAAT
>CAVBPJ010000055.1:0-17821 GCA_963597265.1 Evtepia sp.
ATGAAGGAGGAAGGCATCGGAACTGCGGAATTTGATTTTATTCATCTTGTAAGACACAATCCAGGTATTACTCAGGCAGATGTCAGGGAACAGTTAAAGATTGACAAGGGAGCTGCGGCTAGAAGAGCGGCAAGCCTTGAGAACAAGGGATATCTTTATAGAAAGCCTAATCCTGATGATGGAAGAAGCCAGTTGCTTTATGCCACCGAAAAGGCAGAGCAGTTAAAGAATTCCAAAGCCAATATTGAAAGTGCGTTCTATGACTGGCTGCTTGAAGGACTTGATGATGATGAGAAACAGACTTTTTGCGAATTGCTTGATAAGCTGTACTGGCGTTCCAAGGAGGAACGAAGGGCAGGATTTACACATGTTTCAGAAAGAGTTTCACATATAGGAAAAGAGGATAAAGAGGATGAGTAACACAGAAAAGAATAATACCATGACCGACAGGGTGTCATATTATTTTAAATCCCAGTGGCCGGTGCTTCTGATAATAACGGTGTCTGGTCTCATATACAATCTGGGACTTCTTGCAGGTCCGTGGTTTGAAGGAAGAATGACAGGCTGTCTTGTCAATATTCTTGGCGGTAAATCAACATTTACAGATATGCTGGTGCTTGTAATATGCTATGTAATTGCAATAGCAGTCGTTCAGATATGCAGATATGTAAAGAGATTTTATGTAAGAAGATTTGCTAATAATGTTAATAAGAACATGAAAGAGGTTTTATATAACAGTCTTGTACATAAGAGCAGACCTCAGTTACAGGAAGAAGGCGCAGGAGATATTCTTACCAAGGCTATCCTTGATGTTGATGACTGTGCTGAAGGAATGAGAAAGTTCACAACTGAGATATTTGATACAGGTGTTGCACTTGCAGCGTACGCAGGAATGTTACTTTTCTACGACTGGAGATTAGGGCTTATATGTATGATATTCCCTCCTATATCTTATATCATTGCAGAGAAGATGAAGGTTGTTGTACAGAAAACAGGCGCAGAGTACAAGGTACAGTCAGGAAGACTTAGTGCGGCAACACTCGACAGAGCCGGCAATGCAGTAACATACCGTGTATATGGCTGTGAACAGGAAAGAAAAGAGGCTTATGAGGATAATCTTACTGCCTATGAAAAGTCAGCAGTAAAGGCTAATATATGGGGAACAGCATTTCCACCAATATACCGTGTCATATCACTTGCCGGAGTTATATTCATATTGTATTTCGGAAGTAAGAATGTTCTTGGAACAGGCTGGAAGAGCTGGGATATTGCAGTTTTAGCTACATTTATTGCATGCTTTGCAAAGCTTTCAGAGAAATCTTCCCGTGCAGCAAAGTTATTTAATGCAGTCCACAAGGCACAGGTTTCATGGAAGCGAATTAAGCCTCTTATGAAACATGAAGATTATAAAGATGCAGATAATAATGTAAAATGTGACACACTTGAAGTAAGCGGACTTACATTTGCTTATCCGGGAGGTCCTGATATATTCGAAGATGTAACATTTGAAGCAGAAAAAGGCAATATTATCGGTGTTACAGGTTCTGTTGCCTGCGGTAAATCAACTCTTGGAAAGGTATTCTTATGTGAATATCCATATGAGGGAAGCATTAAGGTAGAAGGAAACGAGCTTGCAGCACTTGATGATACTAAGAAGGCGGGACTTGTCGGATATCTTGGACATGACCCGGAACTGTTTAATGATACAGTCAAGAATAATATTCAGCTTGGAGATAATGCAGATACAACTAAGCTTCTTAAGGCTGTATGCTTTGATGAAGAAGTAAATGAGATGGAAAACGGACAGGACACTCTGGTTGGTAATACAGGTGTCAGACTTTCAGGTGGACAGGCACAGAGACTTGCACTTGCAAGAACACTCTGCCATAAGAAACCGTTGCTTATATTAGATGACCCATTTTCAGCACTTGATAAGGATACTGAAAGACAGGTATTTGCTAATCTTAAAGAATACACTAAGGATTGTGTTGTAATCCTTATTTCACACAGATTATATCTGTTCCCACAGATGGATAAGGTTATATGGATGGAGAACGGAAAAACTGTTGTTGGCACACATGATGAGATTATGAATAAATGTCCACAGTATGCGGTTCTTTATAATGAACAGAAGGGAGGTACATCTGATGAAAAGTAAAAGCGTAGGCAGAGTTATATTAGATACAATAAAAAGTAAGTGGCTGCTCACAGCAGGAATTGCAATTACTGTTGTTGGTGCAATTGTAACAGCGCTGTTTCCTCCACTTATTCTTGCCAAGGTAATTGATACAATTACATCAGGCACAATGCCAGCATTTTATATGGTTCTTATGTATTTCGGACTGCTTCTTATAACAGGTCTTATGGAGAGTACAAGAGAGACATTTCTTACAGTATTCGGACAGAAGATTACACATTCATTAAGAAGTGCGTTGATGGATAAGTACGGAAGCCTTACAACAAGCGGTCTTACAAGTCAGGAACCGGGAACAGTTGTATCAAGATTCGTTGGTGATGTTGATACAGTTGAGAATCTGTTTACATCAGGAATTATCAGTATGTTTGCTGATGCATGTAAGATAATCAGTATTCTTGCTGTTATATGGTTTAAGAATAAGGGACTTGCAATTGTGCTTCTTGTTATTCTTCCTTTCCTGTTCGTATTCACACGAATTGTCCAGAAGAATATGCTGGCCGCACAGATTGAGAACAGAAGGGCTGTAGGAAGAGCATCAGGACATGTACCTGAAACTCTTCACAATATAAGAACAATTCATACTCTTGGCAAAGAGAATTATATGGCTGAAAGATATGATGAATATATATGTGAAAGCTACGCTGCGGTTGAGAAAACTAATTTCTATGATGCGGTATATTCACCGGTAATTCTTATACTTAATGCGATTGTTGTTGCCGTAGTTATGCTTTTTTCAGCTTCAGGAAACCAGTCAGTGCTTACACTTTTCGGTATGTCAGCAGGTACAGCAGTTGCGGTAATTAATTATATTTCACAGATATTCACACCTGTTGAGAGCCTTGGTATGGAGATTCAGACTATCCAGTCTGCAATAGCCGGAGTACACAGAATTAATGAATTCTTTGAAATGGACGAATTCTCAGTTAAGAAAGATTCATACATCACAGAAAATACTGCTAAGAAAGCTGACGATGATGTGCTTGTTGATTTCAATAATGTAACATTTGCATATGAAGATGATAAAAATGTTGTGGAGAACTTAAGCTTTTCTGTTAAGGAGGGCGAGCAGGTTACTCTGTCAGGAAGAACTGGTGCAGGAAAGAGTACAATATTCAAGCTTCTTCTTGGTCTTTATGAGCCGGGAAAGGGAAGCGTATCAATTGCAGGACAGAAAGTTACTGCTATTCCAGACAGTGAAAAGAGAAAGATATACGGATATGTTGAGCAGACATTCCATATGGTTCCGGGAACTGTCAAAGACCAGATAACACTTTACGACAATTCGATTATTGATGAAGATGTGATTGAAGCAGCTAAAGTGGCAGGACTGCATGATGCAATCATGGAGCTTGAGAACGGATATGATACTATATGTAAGCCGGAAGATTTCTCACAGGGACAGTGGCAGTTATTGTCAATCGCAAGAGCGGCAGCAGCAAAGCCAAGACTCCTTCTTCTTGACGAGATAACAGCCAATCTTGATGCTGATACTGAGAAAAATGTACTTGAAGCGCTGAACAGAGTAAGTGAGAACAGAACAGTTATATCAATATCTCACAGAACCAATGCGAGAACCGGAAGAATTATCGAAATTGCTTAATTTTCTTAATATTTTTACTGGCTTATTATGCATTAAAGAAGTATAATACCCATACAATATTATGTTCAAATGAGAAAGCTGGTAATTGATATGAAGAAAAGATGGGGAAAAGGCCTGATTGCAGGTCTGGTTGTTATGTTTATTATTCTGACTGTAGTGTTTATAGTAAAATCAGCCGGAAGTAATAAGATTGAGATACGATGCCCCGATACTATAGTTGTTGAATATGGAAATGATTTCGATGAATCAGTTATTAAGACAACAACTAAGAATAATTTATTCAATAATAAGGATAAAACTGACATTGAAATCGAAGGCGATGTAGATGTCACAAAACTCGGAAAGTATGAGATAAATGTTGTTGCTTCAAGAAAGAAGAAACATGTTTCTAAGAAGGTGGCTGTGGATGTTGTAGATACACAGGCTCCGGTTATCAGTCTTGAAGGCGACAGAGAGGTTACTATAGAAGCCGGGGATTCTTATGAAGAAGCAGGATTCAGTGCCAATGATAATTATGATGGCGATATAACTGATAAAGTTGAAGCAGATACACAGGTGGATACACACAGGATTGGTGATACTACAATTGTATATTCGGTAAAAGATTCTTCAGGTAATGAATCATTTGCAGAAAGAATTGTGCATGTGGTTGATACAACAGCACCAGGAATATTTCTGGATGGTGGAGATGTTTATTATGTAAAGAAAGGTACTACATATAAAGATCCGGGATATTCAGCAGTTGATATATGTGACGGTGATGTTACAGATAAAGTGTGCGTATCAGGTGATGTTGATACTGACAATGCAGGTAAATATACAGTAACATACACTGTATCTGACAGTTCTGGTAATGAAGCGAGAGCAGAAAGAACTATTAAGGTATATATGCCTATGCCGGACAATGCTGTTAATCCGGGTAATAAGGTTGTTTATCTGACATTTGATGATGGTCCTGGACCATATACAGATAAGCTTCTGGATATTCTTGACAGATATAATGTCAAAGCAACATTTTTCGTAACTAATGGTAAGCCTGATTATCAGAACCTTATTGCGAAGGAAGCACAGAGAGGTCATACTGTTGCTATACATTCAGCTTCACATGATTATGCAAGAATATACCAGAGTGTCGATGCATATTTTGATGATCTTGATGAGATGAATAATATTATAATTGCGCAGACTGGAAAGAGTGCTGATATTGTAAGATTTCCAGGAGGTTCATCTAATACTATAAGCAGAAGATATTGTAATGGTATAATGAGCCAGCTTGTATGTGCTGTCCAGGAGCGTGGATTCAGATATTGCGACTGGAATGTTTCAAGTGGTGATGCGGGAGCAACTACAAGTACTTCACAGGTAGTAAGCAATGTTATTAATGGAATTAAAAGCAATAATGTATCTATAGTTCTTCAGCATGATATTAAGAATTTCAGTGTTGACGCTGTTGAACAGATAATTGAATGGGGATTATCGGAAGGATATACATTTTTACCGATAACATCGACAACACCAATGTCTCATCATGGTGTTAATAATTGATATTAAGCAGGAGAATGTACATGGGATATAATACAGAGATTACTGATGATGAGCAGTTACAGTACATTTTTAATGATTATAAGAATGGCATAGAGCATGGTATTCTTGTGGCTAATCTGACATATGAGCTTGCCAAGCGTATGGGACTTAGTGAGAATGAATGTTATGAACTTAAAGTTGCAGGAATGATGCATGATATTGGAAAACTTAAATTATCAGAATACTTATATGGCAGAAATTCAGGTGAATTATCAGTTGAAGAGATGAAATATATGAGAATGCACTCTAAAATCAGCTTTGATGTATTGAAAAATTATGATTATTCAGATAATATAATGAGAGTTGTTCTTTGTCACCATGAGTGCTACGATGGAAGCGGTTATCCTGATAATCTTAAGGGAACGGATATACCATTGGGAGCAAGGATTCTTAAGGTGGCAGATGAATTTGCGGCGCTGATATCTGACAGACCGTACAGGAAAGCATTTGATATTGATACGGCTGTGAATATTCTTATTGAAGAGATTAAGAATCTTGATATGAGAGTATTTATTGAGTTTCAGCGAATGATTCACGAGGAAGAAACATTTGAGATAATAAGAAACAGTAAGATAGATTTAGATAATCTTACTCTCGAAGATATTCTATCCTTCGCAGATTAGTAATTAATTACAGGAAAGAGGTAAAGTAAGATGGCAGAGTCAATGGTTGGCTTAAAGAGATCGCACAGATGTACAGAGGTTTCATCGGCTGATATTGGTAAGAAGGTTACTGTAATGGGTTGGGTTGCCAAGAGAAGAAATCTTGGTGCACTTATTTTCGTTGATTTAAGAGACAGAAGCGGTATTCTTCAGATTCTTTTTGATGAGAATATAATTGGTAAAGAAGGTTTTGACAAGGCATATACACTTCGTAATGAATTCGTAATCGCTGTTGAGGGTGAAGTTGTTAAGAGAAGCGGTGCTATTAATGAAAACTTAAAGACAGGTGATATTGAAATTGCTGCCAAGACTTTAAGAATTCTTTCTGAGTCAGAGACACCTCCATTCCCAATTGAGGAGAATATACAGACTAAGGAAGATATCAGACTTAAGTACAGATGTCTTGATCTTAGAAGACCAGATATCCAGTCTAATATTATTATGAGAAGTAAGGTTGCAACTCTTACAAGAGCATTCCTTGCAAAGGAAGGATTCTTAGAGATTGAAACACCTATGCTTACTAAGTCTACACCAGAGGGAGCAAGAGATTACCTTGTACCAAGCCGTATTCATCCAGGTAAGTTCTATGCACTTCCACAGTCACCACAGCTTTTCAAGCAGATGCTTATGTGCTCTGGTTATGACAGATATATGCAGATTGCAAGATGCTTCAGAGATGAAGATTTAAGAGCAGACAGACAGCCTGAATTCACACAGATTGATATGGAGTTATCATTTGTTGATGTTGATGATGTAATTGATGTTAACGAAAGACTCCTTGCATACCTTTTCAAGGAAGTTCTTGATGTTGATGTACAGCTTCCAATTCAGAGAATGACATGGCAGGAAGCTATGGACAGATTTGGTTCAGATAAGCCTGATTTAAGATTCGGTATGGAATTACAGAATGTATCAGATATCGTTAAGGACTGCGGCTTCGGTGTATTTACAGGAGCACTTGAGAATGGCGGTTCTGTAAGAGGTATCAACGCAAAGGGACAGGGCAGCATGCCTCGTAAGAAGATTGACGCACTTGTTGATTTTGCTAAGGGATATGGTGCTAAGGGTCTTGCTTACATTGCAATTCAGGAAGATGGTTCATATAAGTCATCATTTGCAAAGTTCATGACAGAGGATCAGATGAATGCTCTTGTTAAGGCTATGGACGGTGAAGCAGGAGACCTTCTTTTATTCGCTGCTGACAGAAACAAGATTGTATGGAATGTACTTGGTGCATTAAGAGTAGAACTTGCTGGACAGATGGGACTTCTTGATAAGTCTGATTATAAGTTCTTATGGGTAACAGAGTTCCCACAGTTTGAATGGTCAGATGAAGAAGAAAGATTTGTTGCAATGCATCACCCATTCACAATGCCTATGGACGAAGATCTTGATATGCTTGAGACTAACCCTGGTGCGGTTCGTGCCAAGGCTTATGATATCGTTCTTAACGGAACAGAAATCGGTGGTGGTTCAGTAAGAATCCATCAGGCTGATGTACAGAGCAGAATGTTTAAGGCACTTGGTCTTACAGAAGAAGTTGCTAACGAGAAGTTCGGATTCCTTCTTGATGCATTCAAGTATGGTGTACCACCACACGCAGGACTTGCATATGGTCTTGACAGACTTGTAATGCTTATGGCTAAGAGAGATTCAATAAGAGATGTCATTGCCTTCCCTAAGGTAAAGGATGCTTCTTGTCTCCTTACTAATGCACCTGATGTTGTAGATGCCAAGCAGCTTGATGAACTTTCAATCAAGATTGAAGAAGAGAAAACAGAAGAGTAAGATATATATTAATTCCCGCACTCAGGTGCGGGAATTTTTATGCATATCAGAATCAGATTTATTGCATATCATTAAAAATGTGATACAATAACAATAATACATCGCTTTAAAGAGGAGAAGTATATGTTAGATCTGAATGAGATACGAAATAATATTGACAAAATCGACAGTCAGCTTGTGGAACTGTTCGAAGAGAGAATGAAACTGACAACAGAAGTTGCAGAATATAAGATTGAGACAGGTAAGAAGGTTCTTGATCCGGCAAGAGAGAAAGCTAAGTTAGAATCCGTTAAGAAGCTTGTTAAGAACCCTGATAATGTACATGCCATTGATGATCTGTTTGCACAGATTATGGCTAACTCAAGAAAGAACCAGTATATGCTTCTTGAAAAGATGGGACAGACATTAAGAGAGCCATATGAGGCTATTGATGAGATTAATAAGAAAGACTGCAAAGTAGTGTATCAGGGTGTTCCGGGAGCATATTCATACGCTGCAATGATTAATTTCTTTGGTAAGGATGTTGATAATTTCAATGTTCCTACATGGAGAGAGTGTATGGAAGCTGTTAAGCAGGGAAAGGCTGATTATGCAGTACTTCCTATTGAGAATTCCAATGCAGGAATTGTTGCTGATGTGTATGATCTGTTACAGGAATATGATAATTACATAATTGCTGAGACTTATGTTAAGATTGAACATTTGTTATTAGGACTTCCGGGAACAGATCTTAATAATGTAACTGCTGTATATTCACATCCGCAGGGACTTATGCAGTGTGACAGATTCTTAGATACACACAAGGACTGGCAGAGAATCAGTCAGGCTAATACAGCACTTGCAGCTAAGATGATTTTTCAGGAGCATAATAAGACTCATGTTGCTATTGCGAGTAAGGAAGCTGCAGAGCTTTACGGTCTGGATATCTTAAAGACTGGAATTACAGACCAGGAAGGCAATACAACAAGATTCGTTATTGTAACTAATACAAGAAAGTTCGTTAAGAATGCACAGAAGATGAGTATTGTATTCGAGACAGCTAATGAAGCAGGAACTCTTTATAATCTTTTAAGCCATATTATATATAATGGACTTAATATGAATAAGATTGAATCAAGACCAATTGAGGGCAATGTAGAGGGTAAGAGATGGAATTTCAGATTCTTTGTTGACTTTACTGGTAATATTGATGACCCAAGAGTTATGAATGCATTAAGAGGTATTGAAGAAGAAGCTGAGTCAATTAAGTTGCTTGGAAACTATTAATATGTTAGAATTATAAATGCATTGCAAAGCAATAAACAATTTAGATAAGTGAGGGAATTAAAGTGAATTTAGAAGAAGCAAAGCTGAAGCTTTCAAAGTACGGTCAGGAACAGATATTAAGATATTATGATGAATTATCAGACGATGAGAAGAATGCACTTCTTGATCAGATTGATAAGACTGATATGGAAGTTTTATCAGCAATTGAACATAAGTCTGAACTTGTTAAGAAAGGTGAGATTACACCTCTTGATGCAATGGAACTTGATGAGATAGCTGCTAATTATGATACATTTAAGAATACAGGCGTAGAGGCGATTAAGGCTGGCAAGGTTGGAGCAATTCTTCTTGCAGGTGGAATGGGAACAAGACTTGGTTCTGATAATCCTAAGGGAATGTATAATGTAGGTGTTAACAAGGAACTTTATATATTCGAGTGCCTTATTAATAATCTTATGGATGTTGTTAAGGAAACAGGTGCATATATACATTTATTCGTTATGACAAGTGAGAAGAATAATGATGCTACAGTTTCTTTCTTTAAGGAAAAGAATTTCTTCGGATATAAGAGCGAGTATGTACATTTCTTCAAGCAGGATATGGCAGCAGCTACTGATTATAACGGCAAGATATATCTTGAAGAAAAGGGAAGAATGGCTACATCACCTAACGGTAATGGCGGCTGGTATATTTCTTTAAAGAATGCCGGATTAACAGATGTTCTTGAGAATAACGGAATTGAATGGCTTAATGTATTCGCTGTTGATAATGTCCTTCAGAGAATTGCAGATCCTGTATTCATCGGTGCAACAATCGAAAAGCATTGTGCAGTTGGTTCTAAGGTTGTAAGAAAGGCTGCTCCAGATGAGAAGGTTGGTGTTATGTGTCTTGAAGATGGAAGACCTTCTATTGTTGAGTATTATGAGCTTACTAAAGAGATGATGGATGCCAAGAATGCCAAAGGTGACCCTGCATATAATTTCGGAGTTATTCTTAATTACCTGTTTAAGGTTTCTGACCTTGAAACAATTGTTGGAAAGAATCTCCCATTACATATTGTTGAGAAGAAGATTCCATATATTGATGAGAATGGTAACCTTGTTAAGCCAGAGAAGCCTAATGGATATAAGTTCGAAGGTCTTGTACTTGATATGATTCATGAGCTTGACAGCTGTCTTCCATTCGAGGTTGTAAGAGAGAAAGAATTCGCACCTATCAAGAATCCGACAGGAGTTGATTCTGTTGAATCAGCAAGAGAACTTCTTAAGAAGAATGGTGTTGCAATTTAATACATTTTGTTGTATGTTATTAATAAGCGCTGTACAACTGGCGGAAGATGCTTAAAGGGCATTGTGGGATAACCCACAGGGAGTACAGTTTATATTAAGAATTAGCCGACCGCCTGGGCAACGCAAAGCATAAAGCTGCGTTCCCAGATGGTCGGCTTTTTTTGCGCGAGTAACGATGAGAGAAGACATGGAAGTTTCACAGTTGTGCTTGCACATAATGTGAAACTTATATGGATTCTCGAGGAGCACCGCGACAATGCCAGAATGAAATTCTGGCATTTGAGTTACGAGCGCTACTCATGAAAAAGAACAGCGAATGCAGTCATCACATTTAACAGGAGGTCAGTTATGACAATTAAGAACCTTTCAGAGGAATTATCAGGATGTGCTTATCCGGGCAGAGGAATTGTTGCAGGTATGTCAGAGGATGGTAAGAAGGCAGTTTCAGCTTACTTTATTATGGGAAGAAGCGAGAGCAGCCGTAACCGTGTATTTGTACAGGATGGTGAAGGCATAAGAACAGAGGCTTTTGACCCATCAACACTTTTAGTTGCACCAGAGCTTATTATCTATGCTCCTGTAAGAGTACTTGGCAATAATACTATAGTTACTAATGGAGACCAGACTGATACAGTTTATGATGGACTTTCAGAAGGCAAGACATTTGAAGAATCTTTAAGAGTAAGAAAATATGAGCATGATGCTCCTAACTATACTCCAAGAATATCAAGTGTGCTTCATATTGAGAATAACGAATATTCATATGCTATGTCTATATTAAAGAGCCACAATGGCAATCCTGACATCTGCGAAAGACACACATATACATATGATGCAGCATTTGCAGGAGAAGGACATTATATCCATACATATATGGGTGATGGCAATCCGCTTCCAAGCTATGAGGGAGAACCTACATGGGTTAAGATATCTGGTGATATCGAAGAATTCACTCAGATGATCTGGAATAATCTTAATGCAGATAACAAGGTTTCACTTTTTGTAAGATATATTGATATTGCTACAGGTGAATATGAGACAAGAATTATCAACAAGAATGTAAAGTAATATTATCAACTAATAAATGTTATAATAAAGGAGAAAGAAAATGAACGAATTTCAGTTAAAGTATGGCTGCAACCCTAATCAGAAGCCTTCAAGAATATTTATGGCAGATGGAAGTGACCTTCCAGTAGAGATTCTTAACGGCAGACCAGGATATATTAATTTCCTTGATGCATTTAACGGATATCAGCTTGTTAAAGAGTTAAAGAAAGCTACAGGACTTCCAGCAGCTACATCTTTCAAGCATGTTTCTCCAGCAGGTGCTGCAGTAGGACTTCCTCTTACAGATGTTGAGAAGAAGATTTACTGGGTTGATGAGACAATCGGAGAATTGAGCCCAATCGCATGTGCATATGCAAGAGCAAGAGGCGCAGACAGAATGTCATCTTTCGGTGATTTCATTTCATTATCAGATGTGTGTGATGTTGCTACAGCAAAGCTTATCCAGCATGAGGTTTCAGATGGTATTGTTGCACCTGGCTATGAACCAGAGGCACTTGAGATATTAAAGTCTAAGAAGAAGGGCAACTACAATATAATTAAGATTGACCCTGAGTATAAGCCTGAACCAATCGAGAGAAAGCAGGTATTTGGCGTAACATTTGAGCAGGGAAGAAATGAGTTCGTTATTGATAAGGAGCTTTTATCAAATGTTGTAACAGAGAATAAGGAAATTCCTGAGTCAGCTAAGATTGATATGATTATTGCTCTTATTACACTTAAGTATACACAGTCTAATTCTGTATGCTATGTTAAGAACGGACAGGCAATCGGTATCGGTGCAGGACAGCAGTCAAGAATCCATTGTACAAGACTTGCTGGTCAGAAGGCTGATAACTGGTATCTCCGTCAGAATCCAAAGGTTCTTAATCTTCCATTTAAGGAAGGCGTTGGTCGTGCTGACAGAGATAATGCAATTGATCTCTATATTGGCGATGAATATGAAGATATTCTTAATGATTGGGAGAGAGTATTTACAGAGAAGCCATCTGTATTCACTGTTGAAGAAAAGAAAGAATGGCTTGCAGGCAATACTGATGTAACAATCGGTTCAGATGCATTCTTCCCATTTGGAGATAATATTGAGAGAGCATACAAGTCAGGTGTTAAGTATGTTGCACAGCCTGGTGGTTCTGTAAGAGACGAGCAGGTTATTGAAACAGCTAATAAGCATGGAATGGCTATGTGCTTTACAGGAATGAGATTATTCCATCATTAATAATGATTTCTGGCGAATGTCAACTTATGAGAATAGCAAGGTTGACATTCGCTTTTTTCAGTTCTATAATCTAATAAATATTTTTCAAAAGAGGTATATATATTATGACACCATTAGAACTGGCAGAAGAGATTATTAACGGAAGAAGAATTGCAAGACAGGATGATTTAACATTTTTCCTTAGCTGCGATTTAGATGAGCTTTGTGAAGGTGCTGACAGAATAAGAAAGCATTTTGTTGGAGACAAGGTTGACTTATGTTCTATAATTAATGGAAGAAGCGGCAAATGTCCAGAGGACTGTAAGTACTGTGCCCAGTCCGCACACAATCATACTGACTGTGAAGTGTATGATTTTCTTCCAGAAGAAGATATTGTAAAAGCATGTAAGATGAATGAGTCAGAAGGCGTTGACCGTTTCTCAATCGTTACAGCGGGAAAGGCACTTACTGGTGAAGAATTTGAGAAGGCTATTCATGCTTATGAGACTATGAATAAGGAATGTGATATTGAACTGTGTGCATCTATGGGATTTCTTAATGCAGAGCAGCTTCACAGACTTCATGAAGCCGGTGTTACAAGTTATCACCATAATATTGAGACTTCAAGAAGAAATTTCCCTAATATATGCACAACACATACATATGACATGAAGATTGAGACTTTAAAGCTTGTCAAAGCAGAAGGCATGTGGGCATGTTCAGGTGGTATAATAGGAATGGGTGAAGACTGGGATGACAGACTTGATATGGCAATAAGCCTTGCGGAAGTAGGCGTTGATTCTATCCCGATTAATGCACTTATGCCTATTAAGGGTACACCTCTTGAGAATGAGAGAAGACTTACAGAACCAGAGATATTAAGAACAATTGCATTCTTCAGATATATCAATCCTGAGGCTGATATAAGACTCGGCGCAGGAAGAGCGCTCCTTACAGGAGATGGAATTAAGGCATTTCAGTCTGGTGCATCTGCTACTATCACAGGTAATATGCTTACTACTGTTGCGTGTGCTACAATAAGAAGTGATAAGAATATGTTAAAGGACATCGGAAGAGAGACGAAATAATGAGATTAACACAATATTTGAAAAAAGGAATGGCTGTGTTACTTACAGCGACATTTTGCATGGGAGTGTCAGCAGGACTGACAGGCTGTGGAAATGATACAGCTAAAGAGGATTCTAAGGATATTGATACATTTAAGATTATGATTGCACCATATCAGGATGCTGATACACTGCTTTCAGGACTTGAGCCTCTTGGCGGCATGATTAAAGATGAACTTGCCACAAGAGGGTATAATGTAGGCAATGTCGAGATTACAGTAGGAACTTCTTACAGTGCTGTAGGAGAGGCATTGAGTGCCGGAACAGCGGATGCAGGATTTATCTCAGGCGGAACATATGTTACATATGATGATGACTGTGATGTGCTGCTCACAGCACAGAGAAAAGCTATTAATAAAGATTCTCTTAATGCAAAAGACTGGAATGATGGAACTGAGGAAGTGTTCACAGATAATCTTACAACATATTACCGTTCAATTATTCTTGTGGGACCAAGTGCGAAGGGACAGGAACTTGCAGCCAAGGTTAATGCAGGTCAGAAGCTTACATGGGATGATTTGAATAGTGCAACATGGGCTGTAATGGGAGCTTCATCAGCATCAGGTTATATATACCCAAGCCTGTGGCTTTATAATAATTACGGTAAGCAGATAAGTGACCTTGCCAATGTCGTACAGTCAGATTCGTATACAACATCTATGTCAAGACTTGCTGCCGGACAGGTTGATGTTATCGTTGGTTTTGCACATATGAGAGCGAAATACGCAGCCAACTGGATGAGCAAATTCGGTGGTACTGATGATTGTTATAAACAGACTGCAGTTTTGGCAGTGACAGATCAGATAATGGATGATACAATATGTGTTAGTAAGAATTCAGATATTATGTCAGAAGGCTTTAAGAAAGCATTTGCAGATGCTTGTATTAATATAGGAAAAAGTGAAGACGGACTTAAAGTTTTGAATGTATTAAGCCATATTGGATATCAGTATGCTGAAAGTTCTGATTATGATGCAGAGCGTGCGGCACAGAATATGTTAAAGAAATAATTCACCTTTAAGCTGTCTGGGAGGACAATATACATGTTGCAGATAGACGGTGTGAGTAAAGTATATAAAGGTGGAGATAAAGCCCTTGAGGATATCAGTTTTTCGGTTGAGCAGGGCGAATTCATATCGGTAATTGGAAAGAGTGGTGCTGGAAAGACCACTCTTTTTCGCATGCTTAACGGAATGATTAAGCCGACTGCAGGCAGCATTAATATTAATAATCAGGAATTTACGAAGCTTAGAGGCAGAAAGAAAAGAAACATACAGAAAACAATAGGTACTATATATCAGGATTTCTGTCTTGTGGATACCCTGACATGCTTAGATAACGTTCTTAATGGAGCTCTGCCGGATAGAAATGCTTTTCAGGCACTTTTTGGAATATTTACTAAGGAACAGAAAGAATATGCAAAGATGCAGCTTGAAGCTGTAGGATTGTCTGAAAAAATGTATTCATATGCCGGAAAGTTGTCAGGTGGACAGAAGCAGAGAGTTGCGATTGCGAGGGCGCTTATGCAGAAACCGGATATTATCCTTGCAGATGAACCGGTTGCTTCATTAGATCCTTATAGTGCAGAACAGATTACTGATATTCTTGTGCAGCTTAATAAGCAGTACAATATGACAGTAATTATGAACAGTCATTCAGTGGAACTTGCATTGAATAAATCAGACAGAGTTATAGGAATTGCCAACGGCAGACTTGTACTTGATAAAAAGTCGTCAGAGGTAACAAATGATGATATAAAGTTCGTATATGGTGGTGTGTATGAAAAGTATGAATAGAATGAAGGCTATCAGAAGAATAATTGCACTGATAATGCTTACTTTGATAATATTCTGCTTTGTTGTAACCGGCTTTGATATGAACGTGATTATACGAAGGGGCAGTCAGGCTGTATTATTCATAAAAAGAATGTTTCCACCAGATACAGGATATTGCGGTAAGATTATAGAGCCGCTTATTAAAACTGTGCAGATGTCAATTGCAGGTACATTTATTGGTGCAGTTCTTGGTCTGTTTACTGCATTTTTATATGCAGGCAATCTTATTAAGAAACCTTATGTAAGGATTGTTGTAAGAATTATTGTGCAGTGTGTAAGAACAATACCTGTGCTTATTCTTGCACTTATTGCAACATTTATATGGGGACTTGGCGCGGCAGCAGGCACGATTGCAATTGCTGTATCGACATGGGCGGTAATGGCAAGAATCGGCGGTGAGGATATAGAAGGATTGTCAATGAAGCCGTATGAGGCGGTTACTGCCACAGGAGCAGGAAAGTTCAAAGCATTTTCGAGGACAGTGCTTATTGAACTGCTGCCAGGTTATCTTAATAATTCACTGTATGTGCTGGAAGCTAATATAAGACATGCGGCAATACTTGGCTATGTAGGAGCAGGTGGAATCGGACTGCTTCTTAATGAGAAGATAAGCTGGCGGGAATATAGCAGAGTTGGAATGATTCTTGTTATGCTTTTTGGGGCTGTGCTTGTAATTGAGGGAGTAAGCACATTTTTAAAGGCATACCTTGATGGCCGTATTAAGAGGAATACAACTGAAAATGTGATTATAAGTGTATGTATAATGGCTCTTTTTGTGTACAGTCTTAGTGCTATTAAAGATGTATCGGCATCAAAGCTTGGCATTAAGGTTGTTGGTGCAATTATGCACGGAATTACACACCCGGACTGGGGATATATGTTTATGGCTGGAAAGAGTGGTGTTATGTATCTTATGCTTGAGACGATAGCGATTGCTGTTGCAGGAACATGCGCAGGAGCAGTGTTTGCAGGTATACTTACACTGGTTAATTCAAGAAAACTGGTACCGGCACCTGTAGCTTTTATAGGCAGAATTGTAGTGATGGCAATAAGGACAGTGCCAGTATATGTGTACGGACTTATATTCATAAGAGTTACGGGACCTGGCAGCTTTGCTGGTGTGCTTACAATGATGATGTGCAGTATCGGACTTCTGACGAAAAGATTCACGGTTGCGGTAGATAACTGGAATATGGCGGCATGGAATGCGTACAAATGTGCAGGAACAGGATTTGTTGCGAGATTAAGACATGTTGCAATACCTGAGCTTAAGGCTCAATTTAAAGATGCTGTAATGTACAGGCTTGATGTGAATGTAAGGTCGGCAAGTACATTAGGACTTGTCGGAGCAGGCGGAATCGGCGCCCCACTGATTGTTTATATGAACAATTACAGATGGGACGCCGTCGGCTCAATTCTTATTGTATTGTTTGTTACAGTTCTTCTGATAGAACTGCTGTCAAAATGTTTAAAGAAAATTCATTAAGCTTTCTTAAACTTACTATAGTCAATAACGTATATGAAGATGTAAAGAATAATATAAAGTATTATTGCTCCGATTACATCAACTACAGAGTGCTGCTTTAAGAATACAGTTGCAAGGCATATAAGGACGCAGAGAATAGAAGACAGAGTCTTAGTTACGATGTGTCCTTTTAAAGCTTTGCAGCGAAGTAATGCAAAATTAACTGCAAGTGAGTTGTATACATGTATACTAGGGAATACATTTGTTGAAGTATCTATGGCATACAGTGTGCTTATTATCCTGCCGCAGAAGTTATCAGGTATATAATCAGGTCTTAATGTAAGACCGTTAGGGTATATCATGCATATTGTAAGTGCAAGTGACATTCCGATTATAAGTGATAATGCAAACTGTATGAATTCCTTGTTATCTGCCTTGAAATACATGTATACACATGCACCGACTACATACAGATACCATAATACATATGGAATTATGAAATATTCACAGAATGGTATCATGTTATCCAATGGAATATTCATTATATGAAGTCCCGGATAATCACTGTTGAATACTCTTTCAAGAATCATAAACCATGGAAGATATATGAATATATATGCTCCGAAGCAGATTCTCCAGCCTTTTCGTTTAAAAAAATCTTTCAATCTTATACACCTCTACATTTTTATATATTATTAGCAAAATATTTCAGAATTATATCATTGTTGCTGAATAAATGCAATAT
>CAVBPJ010000056.1:0-17637 GCA_963597265.1 Evtepia sp.
AATAAATCCTATTGAAAAGATGAGGAGAATATATTATGGCAGGTTCAGTGTTTGGAAATATATTTAAGATATCAACATGGGGAGAGTCGCATGGAGAGGGACTTGGAGTTGTAATTGACGGGTGTCCTGCAGGACTGCCTCTTAGCGAAGAGGATATTCAGGAGCAGTTAGACAGAAGAAAGCCGGGTCAGTCGAAGTTTACCACACCACGAAAGGAAGACGATGAGGTACATATTCTTTCAGGTGTGTTTGAGGGAAAGACTACAGGAACACCTATATCACTTGCGGTATATAATAAGACACAGAGGTCGGCTGACTATTCAGAGATAGCTAATTATTACAGACCGGGACATGCTGATTATACATTTGACGAGAAGTTCGGCTTCAGGGATTACAGAGGCGGCGGAAGAAGCTCAGGAAGAGAGACTATCGGAAGAGTTGCTGCCGGAGCAATTGCCATGAAGATTCTTAAAGAGCTTGGAATTAATATTACAGCATATGCTAAAGAAATCGGTGGAATCGGCATTGACTATGATAAGTTTGATATAACTGAAAGAGATAATAATGCATTTAACATGCCTGATAAGGAAGCTGCAGAGAAAGTAAAGGATTTTGCAGAGAGTAAGATGTCGGTTGGTGATTCAATCGGTGGTGTGATTGAGTGCAGGGTTACAGGCATGATGACTGGAATCGGCAATCCTACATTTGAAAAGCTTGACGCTAATCTTGCCAAAGCTATAATGTCAATCGGTGCTGTCAAAGGTTTTGAGATTGGAGATGGCTTTGAAGCAGCGAGAGTGACTGGAAAGTATAATAATGATGAATTTGCAATGAAAGATGGCAAGGTGAGCAAGCTGACTAATCACAGCGGCGGAGTGCTTGGCGGAATAAGTGATGGTGACGAGCTTGTGTTCAGGGCAGCAGTAAAACCGACACCTTCAATAAGTGCAATGCAGGAGACTGTTAATAAGCAGGGCGAGGATATCGAGGTTTCTATTAAAGGAAGACATGATCCGATGATAGTTCCAAGAGCAGTTGTTGTAGTTGAGGCTATGACAGCACTTACACTTGTTGACCTGATATTTGACAATATGACAGCAAGAATGGACAGAATTAAAGATTTCTATAATAAATAAAAGGAGCAGATATGTACAAAGTTTTAAAGACAGACGGCAGGGCAAAAAGAGCAGAGTTCACTACAGTACACGGAACTGTGCAGACACCTGTATTTATGAATGTCGGAACAGTGGCAGCCATTAAGGGCGCGGTTGCGACAACTGATTTACAGCAGATAGGAACACAGATTGAATTATCTAATACTTACCATCTTCATGTAAGACCGGGCGATAAGATAATTAAGCAGCTTGGAGGACTTCACAAGTTCATGAACTGGGACAAGCCAATCCTTACAGATTCAGGTGGATTTCAGGTGTTCTCACTTGCGGGACTCCGTAAGATTAAGGAAGAGGGTGTTACTTTCCAGTCACATATTGATGGCCATAAGATATTCATGGGACCAGAGGAAAGTATGCAGATACAGTCTAATCTCGGCTCAACAATTGCAATGGCATTTGATGAGTGTGCGCCAGCCAAGGCAGACAGAAAGTATATCCAGAATTCTGTTGACAGAACATACCGCTGGTTAGAGCGTTGTAAGAAAGAGATGACAAGACTTAATTCACTTCCTGATACAGTTAATCCGGATCAGATGCTTTTCGGTATCAATCAGGGTGCGGTATTTAATGATATAAGAATTGACCATGCCAAGAGAATATCAGAGTTAGACCTTGACGGTTATGCAGTAGGCGGACTTGCCGTTGGTGAAACACATGAAGAAATGTATGATGTACTCGATAATGTAGTGCCATACCTCCCAAAGGATAAGCCAACTTACCTTATGGGTGTAGGAACACCTGCCAATATTCTTGAGTCAGTAGACAGAGGAATAGATTTCTTCGACTGCGTATATCCTTCAAGAAACGGCCGTCACGGACATGTATATACCAAGTTCGGAAAGATTAATCTCTTCAATGCAAAGTATGAAACAGACACAGCACCAATCGAGGAAGGATGTGGATGTCCTTGCTGTCAGAACTACACAAGAGCATATGTAAGACATCTTCTTAAAGCCAAGGAAATGCTTGGAATGCGTCTGTGTGTGCTTCATAATCTTTACTACTATAACCATCTTATGACAGACATAAGAGGTGCGATTGAAGAAGGAAGATATGCAAGCTTCAAGGAAGAGGCATTGTATCAGATGAAGACATACGACAAGCAGTAATTTACTGCTGTATGTTTATAAATATTTTGTTAAAAATACATTTTGTGGTAGACAATCAGCCGTCAATTATGTATTATATGTTAAGTTTGAAAGAGACTTTTTAAGGAGGAGTATCAATGAATATTGCTATTATAATTTTTTATGTCGTAATTATTGGTGCAATGATGTATTTCATGGCAATTAAGCCACAGAAGAAGGAACAGAAACGTCAGCAGGAACTTATGGATTCTATGGAAATCGGTGATTATGTTCTTACAACAAGCGGTTTCTATGGAGTTCTTATCGATATATCAGATGATGATGTAATTGTTGAATTCGGTAACAACAAGAACTGCCGTATCTCAATGCAGAAGAAGGCAATTGCTCAGGTTGAGAAGCCAGCAGACAGCACATCAGCAGAATAATCTGTGGATAGTTTAATGTGAATAATTTAAGGAGGATTCCGGCTAAGACACATTTGTCTGGTCAGGAATCCTTTTTTTATTGAAAATATTGTGAAAATGTTATATCATATTAAATTGAATTATCATATGAAAAAGGGGTAAAGGTTTATGGAAAGCAGAATAACTTTAATTCCAGGTGATGGAATAGGACCAGAAATCGTCAGAGAGGCCGTGAAGGTGCTTGATAAAGTAGCTGACAAATATGGTCATAAGTTCAACTATACTAAGATTCTTATGGGTGGATGCTCAATTGATGAATATGGTGTTCCACTTACAGATGAAGCAGTAGCAACAGCTAAAGCATCTGATGCAGTACTTCTTGGAGCAGTTGGCGGCAATGTGGGTAATTCCAAGTGGTATGATGTTGCACCTAATTTAAGACCAGAAGCAGGTCTTTTAAAGATTCGTAAGGAATTAGGACTTTTTGCCAATTTACGTCCGGCATATCTTTATGATGAACTTAAGGCAGCGTGTCCATTAAAGGAAGAGATTATCGGTGATGGATTCGATATGGTCATTATGAGAGAGCTTACAGGCGGCCTTTACTTTGGTGATAGATATACTAAGGAAGTTGACGGGTTAGAGACAGCCGTTGATACACTTACATACAACGAAGAAGAGATAAGAAGAATTGCAATTAAGGGATTTGAGATTGCAATGAAGAGAAGAAAGAAAGTAACAAGCGTTGATAAGGCTAATGTTCTTGATTCTTCAAGACTCTGGAGAAAGATTGTACATGAGGTTGCAAAGGATTATCCAGAAGTTGAAGTTTCAGACATGCTTGTAGATAACTGCGCTATGCAGCTTGTTATGAATCCTGGACAGTTCGATGTAATTCTTACAGAGAACATGTTTGGAGATATATTATCAGATGAGGCAAGTATGATAACAGGTTCAATCGGTATGTTATCAAGCGCAAGTCTTAATAAGACTAAGTTAGGTCTTTATGAGCCAAGCCATGGTTCAGCACCTGATATTGCAGGAAAGAATGTTGCCAACCCAATCGCAACAATTCTTAGTGCAGCTATGATGTTAAGATACTCACTTGACCTTGACAAGGAAGCTGATGCTATTGAAGCAGCAGTTGCAGCCGTATTAAAAGAAGGCTACAGAACAACTGATATTATGTCAGATGGATGCACACTTGTCGGAACTGACAAGATGGGTGACTTAATTGCAGAGAGAGTTTAATGTATCTGCAATAATATATTTATGATAAAACATTTATAATAATACATATATGAAGGAGATAATTTATGATAAGTGATAACGCCAGAAGTGGTATGCAGCAGGCACCTGCACGAAGCCTTTTTAATGCACTCGGCTTCACAGCAGAAGAGATGAAGAAACCTATGATTGGTATTGTAAGCTCATACAATGAGATAGTACCAGGTCATATGAATATTGATAAGATTGTTAATGCAGTTAAATTAGGAGTTGCTGAGGCAGGCGGTGTGCCTGTAGTATTCCCAGCTATTGCAGTATGTGATGGTATTGCAATGGGACATGTCGGAATGAAGTACTCTTTAGTAACAAGAGACTTAATTGCAGATTCAACAGAGTGTATGGCAATTGCACATCAGTTTGACGGACTTGTAATGGTTCCTAACTGTGATAAGAATGTTCCTGGACTTTTAATGGCAGCAGCAAGACTTAATCTTCCAACTGTATTCGTATCAGGCGGACCAATGCTTGCAGGTCATGTTAAGGGTAAGAAGAGAAGTCTTTCTTCTATGTTCGAGGCTGTTGGTTCATATGCAGCAGGAACAATGACAGAAGAAGATGTACTTGAGTTTGAGGAAAAGGTATGCCCAACATGTGGTTCATGTTCAGGTATGTACACAGCTAACTCAATGAACTGCCTTACAGAGGCACTTGGTATGGGACTTAGAGGAAATGGTACAATCCCAGCCGTATATTCAGAGAGAATCAAGCTTGCAAAGCATGCAGGTATGGCTGTTATGGATATGGTTAAGAAGGGTATCACAGCAAGAGATATTATCACTAAGGATTCAATTATGAATGCCCTTACAGTAGATATGGCACTTGGATGTTCTACTAACTCAATGCTTCACCTTCCAGCTATTGCACATGAGATAGGATTTGATTTCGATATCAAGTTCGCTAACCCAATCAGCGAAAAGACTCCTAACCTCTGCCATCTTGCACCAGCAGGTCCTACATACATGGAAGACCTTAACGAAGCAGGTGGTGTATATGCAGTTATGAAGGAGCTTGCAGATATCGGACTCCTTAACACAGACTGTATGACAGTTTCAGGAAAGACAATCGGCGAATGTATCGCAACAGCATACAACCGTGATCCAGAAGTCATAAGAACAGTTGACAACGCATACAGTAAGACAGGTGGTCTTGCAGTTCTTTCAGGAAATCTTGCACCAGACGGTTCAGTAGTTAAGCGTTCAGCAGTTGTTCCAGAGATGCTTGTACATGAAGGTCCAGCAAGAGTATTTGATTCAGAAGAAGATGCAATCGCTGCAATTAAGGGTGGTAAGATTGTTGAAGGTGATGTAGTTGTTATCCGTTACGAAGGACCTAAGGGTGGCCCTGGTATGAGAGAAATGCTTAATCCTACATCAGCTATTGCAGGTATGGGACTTGGCTCATCAGTTGCCCTTATTACAGATGGACGTTTCTCAGGCGCAAGCCGTGGAGCTTCTATAGGTCATGTATCACCAGAGGCAGCTGTCGGCGGACCTATCGCTTTAGTTGAAGAAGGCGATATCATCAGCATTGATATTCCTGGACTTAAGCTTGAACTTAAGGTTTCAGATGAAGAGCTTGCTGCAAGAAAGGCTAAGTGGCAGCCAAGAGAACCTAAGGTAACAACAGGATACTTAAAGAGATATGCTTCACTCGTAACATCAGGAAATAGAGGAGCTATTCTTAAGAGTTCAGTAGAAGAGTAATATTTAATTAAACTATTAAAAGACATTAAAGAGAAATCAGGAGAAGATAAATGAAGTTAAATGGTTCAGAGATAATTGTTGAATGCTTGAAAGAACAGGGCGTTGATACAATATTTGGATACCCTGGTGGAGCTATTCTTAATGTATATGATGCTCTTTATAAGCATTCAGATGAGATAACTCATATTCTTACATCACATGAGCAGGGTGCATCGCACGCTGCTGATGGATATGCAAGAGCAACAGGTAAAGTTGGTGTATGCTTTGCAACATCAGGTCCGGGAGCAACTAACCTTGTAACAGGTATTGCTACTGCTTATATGGATTCAGTTCCTATGGTTGCAATTACATGTAACGTAACAGTTCCTCTTCTTGGAAGAGACAGCTTTCAGGAGATTGATATAGCTGGTGTTACAATGCCAATTACAAAGCACAGCTATATTGTTAAGAATGTCAAGGATCTTGCCAAGACATTAAGAAATGCTTTCAGAATTGCCAAAGAAGGAAGACCAGGTCCTGTATTAGTAGATGTTACTAAGGATGTAACAGCAGCAGAATGTGAGTATTCTCCAAGAGTTCCAAAGCCTGTTGACAGAATTACAGCAAGCATTAAGGATGAAGATATCGACAAGGTTGTAACACTTATTAAGAAGGCTAAGAAGCCATATGTATTCGTAGGTGGAGGAGCAGTTATATCAGAGGCATCTGAAGAACTTAAGAAATTTGTTGAGAAGGTTGATGCACCAGTATGTGATTCACTTATGGGTAAAGGCGCATTTGACGGTTCAAGCGACAGATATACAGGAATGCTTGGTATGCACGGTACTAAGACATCTAATTACGGAGTTTCAGAGTGTGACCTTCTTATCGTAGTTGGTGCAAGATTCTCAGACCGAGTTACCGGTAATACTAAGAAATTTGCTAAGAATGCCAAGATTCTCCAGTTCGATGTTGATGCGGCTGAGATTAACAAGAATGTCAAGACAGACGCATATGTACTTGGCGATGCTAAAGAGATTCTTAAGAGAATCAATGATAAGTTAGATAATCAGGATCACTCAGACTGGATGGAGCACATCAAGTCTTACAAGCTCGATTATCCAATGAGATATAACAGAGATATCCTTAACGGACCTCTTATCATGGAGAAGATTTACGAGATTACCAAGGGTGATGCAATTATCACAACAGATGTTGGACAGCACCAGATGTGGGCTGCACAGCATTACAAGTTCAAAGAGCCAAGAACACTCCTTACATCAGGCGGTCTTGGAACTATGGGATATGGTCTTGGTGCATGTATCGGTGCCAAGGTTGGACGCAAGGATAAGACAGTTGTCAATATTGCAGGTGACGGATGCTTCCGTATGAACATGAACGAAGTTGCAACAGCAACAAGATATAACATTCCTATTATTGAAGTTATATTTAACAATCATGTACTTGGTATGGTAAGACAGTGGCAGGATCTTTTCTATGGAAAGAGATATTCAGCTACAGTTCTTGATGATCAGGTAGATTTCGTTAAGGTATCAGAAGGAATGGGAGCTAAGGCATACAGTGTTGATACAATCGAAGAATTCGAGAAAGCATTTAAAGAAGCAATAGAACTCAATATCCCATGTGTTATTGACTGTCATATTGACAGAGAAGACAAGGTATTCCCTATGGTTTCACCGGGTGCTGCCATATCAGAGGCATTCGACAGAGAAGACCTTAATAACAAGAAATAACTCAGATATTGACTTTAATGTGATAAAGGACTAAAATAGTCTTCAATATTTTATATTTTAGGAGGAAGAAAAGGTGAGTAGAGTTTATAACTTTAGCGCTGGTCCAGCTGTTTTACCAGAGGAAGTACTCAAAGAAGCAGCAGATGAAATGTTAGATTACCAGGGAAGCGGACAGTCGGTAATGGAAATGAGCCACAGATCCAAGGTTTATGACAACATCATCAAAGAGGCAGAGAAGGACTTAAGAGACCTTCTTAACATCCCAGATAACTATAAGGTGTTATTTTTACAGGGTGGTGCATCGCAGTTTTTCGCTGAAGTACCTATGAACCTTATGAAGAATAAGAAAGCTGGTTATATCCTTACAGGACAGTGGGCTAAGAAAGCATTTGCAGAAGCCAAGATATATGGCGAGGCTGTAGAGCTTGCTTCTTCAGCAGACAAGACATTTACATATATTCCAGACTGCTCAGATCTTGATATCCCAGAGGATCTTGATTATGTATATATCTGCGAGAACAACACAATTTACGGAACAAAGTTTAAGACATTACCTAATACTAAGGGACACATTCTTGTATCTGATGTTTCATCATGCTTCTTATCAGAGCCTATGGATGTAACTAAGTACGGCGTTGTATACGGCGGTGTTCAGAAGAACATCGGACCAGCAGGCGTTGTAATTGCAATTATCAGAGAAGATCTTATAACAGATGATGTTCTTCCAGGAACTCCTACAATGCTTAAGTGGAAGACACAGGCAGATGCAGATTCTCTTTACAATACACCACCATGCTACAATATCTATATCTGTGGCAAGGTATTCAAGTGGATTAAGAAGATGGGTGGACTTTCAGCAATGAAGGAACACAACGAGAAGAAGGCTAAGATTCTTTACGATTTCCTTGACGAGAGCAAGTTATTCATGGGAACAGTTGTTAAGGAAGACCGTTCACTTATGAATGTACCTTTCGTATGCAACATTGAAGATAAGGAAGCTAAGGACGCTATGGAAGCTAAGTTCATTAAGGAAGCTGCAGTAGCAGGATTTGTTAACCTTAAGGGACACAGAACAGTTGGCGGTATGAGAGCATCTATCTACAATGCTATGCCAATCGAGGGCGTAGAGAAGCTTGTTGAATTCATGAAGAAGTTCGAGAAGGAGAATGCATAATGATTAATGTTAATTGTCTTAATAATATAGCAGCCTGCGGATTAAAGCTTTTCTCTGATGAGTATAATACAGAGAGCTCATTTGAAGATGCACAGGCTGTACTTGTAAGAAGTGCTAAGATGCATGATATGGAGCTTAGTGATAACCTTCTTGCAATCGCAAGAGCTGGTGCTGGTGTTAATAATATTCCTCTTGACAAATGTGCTGAGGAAGGTATTGTTGTATTCAACACACCAGGAGCTAACGCTAACGCAGTTAAGGAGCAGGTTATTGCAGCTATGCTTTTAGCTTCAAGAGATTTAATCGGCGGTAACAAGTGGGTTGCTGATAATGCAGAAGACCCTGATATTGCCAAAGCAACTGAGAAGGCTAAGAAAGCATTTGCAGGACAGGAAATCAAGGGCAAGAAGCTCGGTGTTATCGGTCTTGGAGCAATCGGTCAGTTAGTTGCCAATGCAGCAGTTGCACTTGGAATGGAAGTATACGGATATGATCCATATGTTTCAGTTAAGGCTGCATGGAATCTTTCAAGCGAAGTTAAGTATATATCTGATGTTAAGGATATCTATAAGGAATGTAACTACATTACAGTTCATGTTCCAGCACTTGACAGCACTAAGGAAATGATTAACAAGGAAGCATTTGATTTAATGCAGGACGGAACAGTGATTATCAACTGTGCAAGAGATGTACTTGTTGATGAAGCTGCTATCGGAGAGGCACTTAAGTCTGGAAGAGTTAAGACTTATGTTTCAGATTTCCCTAACCCAACAACAGCTAAGATGGAAGGAGCAATTGTTCTTCCTCATCTTGGAGCTTCAACAGCAGAAGCAGAAGATAACTGTGCAGTTATGGCAGTTAAGGAACTTAGAAACTTTATTGAGAATGGTAATATCGTTAATTCAGTTAACTATCCTAACTGTGATTGTGGAGTATGCGCAACTGAAGGAAGAATTACTGTATGCCACAAGAATGTACCAGCAGTTATCAGTAAGATAACAACAGTTCTTGGTGCAGCAGGCATTAATATTGCTTCTATGGCTAACCAGTCAAGAGGTGATTATGCATATTCTCTCTTAGATATTGAATCATCAGCATCAGATGCAGTAGTTGAAGAACTTTCTGCAATCGAAGGTGTTATCAAAGTAAGAGTTATTAAGTAGTTATATTTAATAAGAATAATATTAAAGACCAGTCATTTGTTGTAACATTTGGCTGGTCTTTCTTGTATTAAGAGTGTCTGAATGTTAAAATGTATTTAATAATTAGCACGTTTGTAAAACTAAAGAGTGCGGATGGAGGTTAGTATGGCAGTAATAAGACCATTTGAATGTGTAAGACCTAATGAAGATGTAGCAGACAGAGTAGCAGCGCTTCCTTACGACGTATATGATTCGAAAGAGGCAAGAGCAGAGGTGGCAAGAGAACCATTATCATTTCTTAAGATTGACAGGGCAGAGACCCAGTTTGATGAATCAGTTGATATGTATAGTGAGCAGGTATATAAGAAAGCTCATGATATGCTTATGGAAGCTATAGATGATGGAACATTTATAACAGATAAGGACAAGGCATATTATGTGTACGAACTTACAATGGATGGAAGAACACAGACAGGAATAGTTGCCTGTGCGTCTATTGATGATTATCTTAACAATGTTATCAAGAAGCATGAGAACACAAGAGCTGACAAGGAATTAGACAGAATCAACCATGTTGATACATGCAGCGCACAGACAGGACCTATATTCTTAGCATACAGAGCCAATGCAGTAATTAATGCAGAGGTTGCCAAGGCAAAGCAGGAAAAGCCTGTATACAGCTTCACAGCAGTTGATGGAATAAGACATCAGGCATGGAAAATCAGCAATAAAGAATCTGTAGAAGCTATAGAAAAAGCATTTGCAGGAATTAACCAGATATACATTGCGGACGGACACCACAGGGCAGCTTCCGCTGTAAAGGTAGGTTTACGCAGAAGAGAAGCCAATCCGGGATATACAGGCAATGAAGAATTCAATTATTTCCTGTCAGTATTATTCCCAGACGAAGAACTCATGATTATGCCATACAACAGAGTTGTAAAGGACTTAAATGGCTTAACAGAAGAAGAGTTCATAACTAAGATTAAAGAAAAATTCACTGTAAGCGAGAGCAGCACACAGGTTGCACCAGCCAAGAAGGGTGAATTCGGAATGTATCTTGGAAAGAAGTGGTATACACTCACAGCTAAAGAAGAAATCTTAAGCAGTGACCCAGTAGATGGCTTAGACGTAGCAGTACTTCAGAACAACGTATTAGAGCCACTCTTAGGAATCCATGACCCTAAGACAGATAAGAGAATAGACTTCGTAGGCGGAATCCGAGGCTTAGGCGAACTTGAACGAAGATGTGACAATGACTGCGTCCTAGCCTTCTCAATGTATGCAACATCAATCGGAGAGCTTTTTGCAGTAGCGGACGCAGGATTATTAATGCCTCCAAAGTCAACATGGTTTGAGCCAAAGCTTAGAAGTGGTTTATTCATACATAGATTTTAAGTAGCTTTTAATGTATTTTCGGTGTAGAAGTGTAGATGTGCTGTGTGTATATTTTCGTGCGTGGTCGATTTATGACGAGCTGTGTGGGAGTTAATGCCGTTAGATGCATAAGCGCTGTGAATGAAAGCTCGTTCAAGCGAAGCGCGTTTGCTTTCGTTCACAGTAATAAACTTTGCAGATGACGGCATTTACTCCCACTAAGCGCAGGAATCCATGAGACCACGCATGAAAATATACACACAGCACCACCACTACATTTCAACTACAATTAACTAGCTAGATAGGAAGGACTGACAATGTTACATAAAACTATTAATATAGACTTACCATATAAGGAATTAGGAATAGAACAGAATGGAAGTGCTACGATAACTACATATATCAAAGACGTATTTCCTAAGGACCAGGATCCGTTTAAGAGACCTCTTATCGTAATCTGTCCGGGAGGGGGATATAACCACCATTCACCAAGAGAGGGTGAAGCCATAGCTATTAAGATGCTCGATATGGGGTATAATGCTGTTGTATTAAGATACAGCCTTGCACCTGTTACATATCCGGCGCAGCTTTATGAGGCGGCTTACACTATGAAATATGTAAGAGATAATGCAGCACAGTGGGATGTTGACCCTGATAAGATTATTATTGCGGGATTCTCAGCCGGCGGCCATGTTGCAGGACTGCTTGGAACAGGATGGAACTCTGAAAGGCTTGATTATCTTCTTGAGAATGTACTTAAGTGCAGTCATGAGTATGTTAAGCCGAATGGTATGCTTTTAGGATATCCTGTAATTACATCTGGGGATAATGCACACAGGGCATCGTTTGAGAGAAGCCTTGGTGATAGGTACGATGAGCTTATTGATGAAGTATCTATAGAGAAGAGAGTTGACAAGGATACACCGCCTGCATTCATATGGCATACATGTGAGGATATGACAGTGCCACTTGAGAATTCACTTCTTATGGTTGAAGCATTAAGAAAGCAGGGGATAGCATTTGACTATCATGTGTATACAAAGGGTACACATGGACTCGGTCTTGGAACGCGCGAGACAGCAACAATTAATATGGGACATTTTGAACCTCAGGTATCATCATGGACAGAATGTTTCAGACAGTGGATGGGAGTAATGTATGAATAAGAATTTGTACGGCCTTATGAACTGGCCGGATATAGAGGGAATTGTATATGCAGAGTGCGATAAGCCTAAAGAGCTGCTTGGTGCACATGTTACAGCAAAGGGGCTTCTTATACAGATTATGCGTCCGGATGCTGTAGCAGTGAAGCTTCATGTTGAAGGCAGAAAGACTGCTGTTAATATGGAAAAGGTAGATGAAGCCGGCTTCTTTGCAGCACTTGTTTCATCAAAGAAGAAGCTTTCATACACTTATTCGGTAGAGAAAGTTAATGGAGAGGTCACAGAATATAAGGACCCATATGCATTTGACAATATTAGCAAGGCATCTGATTACAAAGCATTTCTGGCTGGAGAAGAGAAAAATGCATCGCACATACTGGGCGCTCATGAAAGAACTGTCAATGGGGTTAAAGGTGTGCTGTTTACTGTCTGGGCGCCTAAAGCACTCAGTGTAAGTGTAATTGGAGAATTCAACAAATACGATGGCAGAGTCCACCTGATGGAGAGAATTGAAGATACAGGAGTATTTGAACTGTTTATTCCAGGTCTGTCGGCTGGTTGTGAATATATGTATGAGATAAAGAGACAGGGCAAGGGAACAACCAGAAAGTTAGACCCTGTGTCAAGACAGATATCATCAGTTCCAATTACTGCATCAGTGGTAAGTGATGATAAAATGCTCGATTCTTACACATGGAATGATGGTTCATGGATGTTAAAGAGAAAAAGAGAAGCAGGAAAGAAGAATCCTGTTACTGTATATGAAGTTTCTCTTAATGACTGGCTGAAAGAAAAAAGCACAGATGAGCTTGTTGATTATGTGAAGCAGGAAGGATATACACATGTCTGTCTTCTGCCTGTTGCAGAGTATCTTAACGAGGCAATGAACGGGTATTCTACATTGGGATATTTCGCTGTAACACACAGAATAGGCGGAATTGATGGACTTAAAAAGCTCATTGATGACTTCCATAATGCAAAAGTTGGTGTGATAATTGACTGGAACGGAGCTTACTTTGGTACAGAGTCAAAGGGCTTGTATGATTTTGACGGAGCAGATGCTTACGGATATCTTAAGCCATCACTTGAGAAGCATCCTGAGTGGGATGTAGTCACATTTGACTATAAAAAGGGCGCAGTAAGAAGCTTTCTTCTATCAAGCGTGTTGATGTGGCTTAACGATTATCATATTGATGGAATAAGAATTGATGGTGTGGCTTCAATGCTTTACCTTGATTACGGCAAGCAGCCGGGAACCTGGACTCCTAACATGTACGGCGGTAATGAGAATCTTGATGCAATTGAATTTCTTAAGACTATGAATAAATGTATTGCTAAACGTGGCGACGGATGCTTTACCATTGCTGAGGAATCGAGCGGCTGGTTTGGAGTTACTGCGGCAGATAATGATGACCCACTCATGTTTACTTATAAGCAGAATAACTGCTGGACTAAGGATTTTCTTGAATTCATGGGAACTGACCCGCTGTTTAGAAAGGGTGAGTATGATAAACTGACATATGGAATGCTCTATAATTACGGTGAGGATTTCATGTTGTCACTTAATCACGATGACTTCAGACAGAAGGCATTTGTGGATATGGTGTCAGGCAGTGATGAGAAGACACATTTGTCAGATATAAAGGCGGCACTTGGATTCATGTATGCACATCCGGGAAGCAAGATGTTTACTGCAGGACAGGATGCCGGACTTGAGAAGTTCATAGCAGAGCTTAACAAGTTCTATGTGAAAAATGCGGCTCTTTATGAGCTTGACAATGATCCTGATGGATTTATGTGGCTTGAGAATTCTAATCCGGAAGAGACAGTTATTGCTATGCAGAGAGCTGACAGCAAGGGTAACAAGCTGGTAATTGCTGTGAATTTTACTCCGGTTAAGAGGGAAAACTACAGACTTCATGTTGATGTTCGTGGAAAGTATAAGGAAGTATTTAACAGTGAGTGGAAAAAGTTTGGCGGAGACGAGAAGGTTAATGGACAGATTATCAAATCAGATAATGATGGTGATGATATGGAATACATTGACGTTACATTGCCAGGACTTTCATGTGTTATATACAACAGCGAGCCATATACACAGCTTGAACTTGAAGAGATTGCTGTCTTAAAGAGAGCTGCAATTGCTAAGCAGGAAGCCATGAGAAAGGCAGCAGAGGCAGAAAGACTTGAACTTGCTGCAGCAGAAGAAGCAAAGCGTGCAATTGAAGCAAGAGAACAGGCGGAGAAAGCCTGCAGGGAAGCAATTGAAGCCAAGGAAGAAGCTGTAAGAAAAGCAGAGGAAGCTGCCCGCGCAAGCGAAGAGATTGATATAGAGACTAAGAAGCAGTTAGAGCAGCTTAAGAAGAAAATGAAATAATACAAAGGAGGGGTTGCTATGGGATTCATAGGACTTGTGGCAGATGCAGCCACAACAATCCAGCAGGAAACAGACCAGATAACAAAGTTTTTTTCTATTGCACATTTGAAACAGTTATTAAACGAGCTGGGTAACTGGTCAGTATCACTTGTTGGTAAACTGATTATTGCAGTAATTATATGGGTTATCGGAAAGAAGATAATCAAGGTGCTTGATAAGCTTGTTAAGAAGATGCTTGACAGAAGCTCACTTGACAAGGGTGTTGTTAATTTCGCAGTATCGGTATTAAGATTTGCGATGTATGCAATACTTATTATGATAGTTGTTGACAAGCTGGGATTCCAGACGACATCATTATTGACGCTGTTTGGTTCTGCAGCACTTGCAATTGGTATGTCACTGCAGGGAAGTCTGTCAAACTTCGCAGGAGGAATTCTTATTCTTATATTCAAGCCTTTTAAGGTTGGCGATTATATTATAGTTGGAACTAATGAAGGAACAGTTAAGTCTATAGAGATTCTCTACACAAGACTTGTTACAATTGACAATAAAGTCATAATGCTTCCTAATGGTTCTCTTTCTAATTCAAGCATTGTTAATGTGGGTGCAGAGAATACAAGAAGAATTGATATTGAGATAGGAATTGGCTATTCATCAGATATTCCTAAAGCCAAGAAACTTCTTGAACAGGTTATTAACAGCGAGAAGGGTATACTTAAGGACAAGGATGTCATGGTAGTTGTAAAGAGCCTTGATGAAAGCTGTGTAACACTTGAAACAAGAGCATGGGTTAATACAGCAGATTACTGGAATGTAAGATTCGACCTGCTTGAAAGATATAAGAACATATTTGATGAGAATGGAATAGAGATTCCATTTAACCAGCTTGATGTACATATGAAATAGTTGATTATAGGGATGCCGTGTATGCGGCATCCTTTTTTGAGGTGTTATGCCTGATTGCAGCATTGGCTGGCGGGGCAGAGGCATATTTAACCGTAATAATTGCTTGAAAATATTCTAAAACCTACTATATATGATTGTAGCTGGAATTTAGTAGGCTTATTTTCGGAACTTATAACATGAGAAATTGTGAAAGACCCACTAAATCATTTTTTAGAAGTGATTTAGTGGGTCTTTTTGCTGTTGTGTGTAAGAAAAACAGATGGTTAGGTGCAACTAACGAGCACTAAAAACCTACGAAATAATATAATTATAAGCCGTTAGCAGGTCTTAGAAGATATATGGATGCTATCAGATGCTTTTGGCAACCTACTAATATGCAACAAAGTAATATTTGTGTAGGTTTTTAAGTTGGAAAGAGGATAACCATCCATATTATGGTCAGAAAAACGTACTATCTAATTATCTGTCTGTTAATTACCAGACACATCAAGTTCACAAAACTACACTGATTTTACTTATTTTTTACATAGTTTGGTCACATTTTCCAATTAATATCTTACTTGTAAGAACGAAAGAGACAGAAAGGAGTGCTTGATATGGCAATCGAAGTTTTCAACCGTTATGAGAAGAAATACATGATGGACGAAGATACTTTTCATAAGCTGACGGCACAGATAGCTGATTATATGAATCCGGATGCATATAACAGAAATGGTGAGGCGTACAGAATCAGTAACATATATTATGATACTGAGAATGATCAGCTTATAAGAGCTTCAATCGAAAAACCGGTATACAAGGAAAAGTTAAGACTGAGAGCTTATGGGACGCCAGAGCTTACAGATAATGTCTTTGTAGAGATTAAGAAGAAGTACAATGGTATTGTCAATAAAAGAAGAACTTCAATGACACTTAAAGAAGCATATGATTTCTTGAATGACGACATATGTCCCGACAACCATGAAGGAAGAATAAACAGACAGGTGCTTAAAGAAATAGATTACTTTAAGAATTTCTACCAACTGCAGCCTAAAGTTTATCTTTCATATGACAGATTCGCGTACTTTGAAAAAGATGATGGTGATTTCAGAATTACATTCGATAAAAATATTACGACCAGAAGGGAAGATGTAAGACTCGAACATGGAAGCTATGGTAATAAGCTTCTGCCGGAAGGTCAGTATTTAATGGAAGTTAAGATAAGCGGTGCTGTTCCGCTGTGGTTTACTAAGATAATATCAGGACTTAATGTTTATCCGGTATCGTTTTCCAAGTATGGTACTGAATATAAGCAGTATGTCCTCGCAAATTACACAAGTTTAATGTATAAAGGAGAAAATATATGTTTGAATCAATCTTTACATCAACAACAGAAAATGCAATCAGCATTAGCCAGTCAATGTTAGGAATATTAGTAGCAGTTGCTATCGGACTTGTGATAGCAGTTGTATATACACTTGTATCAAAGAAAGATGGATACAATAAGAGTTTTATAATAGGACTTGCACTTTTACCAGCAATAGTGGCAGCAGTTATCCTTCTTGTAGGAAGTAATGTTGCAAGAGCGTTCTCGATGGCAGGCGCTTTCGCACTGGTAAGATTCCGTTCAGCACCAGGAAGTGCCAAGGATATTTCAGTAGTGTTCTTTGCAATGGCAGCAGGTCTTGCATGCGGACTTGGTTTTGTGACATTTGCAGTGTGCTTCGCAGTAATAATTCTTTTGGTACTTGTAGTGCTTTCAGTAACTGGATTTGGAGCAAGAGGCGAGAATAGAAAGCAGTTAAGAATCACAATTCCAGAGAATCTTAACTACATGTCAGTATTTGATGATATATTCGCTAAGTATCTTAGCGAGAATGAGCTCAGAAAAGTAAAGACAACTAATATGGGCACAATGTTTGAGCTTACCTATGAATGCAGAATGAAAGACGAGAGCGAGCAGAAGCAGTTCATAGATGAGTTAAGAGTAAGAAATGGCAATCTTAATATTACAATGGGTACGATGCCAAATTCAGACGGCGGAAACCTTAATTAATGTTGGTTGATAACTACAATACAATCTATAAAATAATGTATAAAATTAAGAATATAATAATAAGCTTAAGCAC
>CAVBPJ010000057.1:0-17579 GCA_963597265.1 Evtepia sp.
GCTGTATTCATATCTTCTGGTGTAGTAATCTTGATATTCCTGTAATCACTATTAACCAGTTTTATACGATGTCCTCCATATCTTTCAAGCACCATTGCATCATCTGTAACCCCATCGAATCTGCCACCTGCATACAGATCATCATATGCCTTTTTTATTATATCATATTGAAACACCTGTGGTGTCTGTATCTGCCATAATGTACTTCTGTCCGGTGTCTCTGCAGCATAGCCTTCTTTATCCGCTATCTTAATTGTATCTTTAACTGGAACTGCCGCTATGCATGCACCGTTTTTAACAACATTTGTATAACAATCATCTATAAGCTTCTGACTTATACATGGTCTTGCGCCATCATGTATGAATACATACCCTGGCTCTTTAATACAGCAAAGCCCCTTATAGACAGAATCATAGCGTTCCCTGCCGCCCTGAATCACCTGTGAAACCTTGTCCAGTGTTTCATCCAGTATGTTCTCTTTGACATAATCTATATATTCTTGTGCTGTTACAAGTATTATGTTATCTATATGAGGATTGTCCTGAAACGCTTTCAATGAATAGTATATAACCGGCTTTCCTGCAAGCATCAGATACTGCTTGGGAATGTCACTATTCATTCTTTTACCGCTTCCTCCTGCAAGAACAATTGCTGTATTCATTATATACGTTCTCCTAATTTCAGGTTCGGCACAGCATTGAGATCATAGCCATGACGTACTCCCTTTATATACTCATAATATGCTGCTGCACCTATCATTGCTGCATTATCTGTGCACAATACAGGTGATGGTGAATAGAATCTGATGTTATTCTTGGCACATTCCTCCTGTACTGCTGCCCTTAATGCAGAGTTAGAAGCAACGCCGCCTGCTATTGCAAGCTTATCCATTCCACATTCTTTGGCTAGTCTGACAGCTCGCGAAACAAGTGCATCAACTACTGCTTTCTGGAAAGATGCAGCTACATCCGCACGATTAATCTCTTTTCCCTGCATGTTGGCAGAATTAATGTAATTAAGAACTGCTGACTTGATTCCACTGAACGAGAAATCATATGGTGCATCGTCCACATGGGCTCTTGGAAATTCTATCGCATCAGGATTACCCTCTTTTGCAAGCTTGTCTATCTTAGGTCCACCCGGATATCCTAATCCTATAGCTCTGGCTACCTTGTCAAATGCTTCTCCAGCCGCATCATCTCTGGTTCTTCCAATTATCTCGTATTCTCCGTAATCATTAACTTTAACCAGATGTGTATGTCCGCCAGATACAACAAGAGCCACAAAAGGTGGTTCAAGCTCTTTGTTTTCAACATAATTAGCGCTTATATGTCCCTCTATATGATGAACACCTACCAATGGTTTGTTCTTTGCAAATGCTATGGCTTTAGCCTCTGCTACTCCCACAAGTAATGCTCCAACAAGTCCCGGTCCGTATGTAACACCTATTGCATCTATATCATCAAGTGTAACGCCTGCATCTGACAACGCCTTTTTAATTACCGGATTAATATTCTCTATATGCTTTCTTGATGCGATTTCAGGAACTACTCCGCCGTACTCTGTGTGTATAGCTATCTGGGTATTGATTACATTAGACAATACCTCTCTTCCATTCTTTACAACTGCCGCTGCTGTCTCATCACATGAGCTCTCTATTGCAAGAATAAGCACATCTTCTTTGTCCATATTATTATCTCCTATCACTATGTATAGCACATATCTGTAAATGTCTGCTAATCTTCATCATCAAACTTTAATTCTACTGTTCTTCCATCGGTTGCCGCTATTGTAGCCGGGAATATCTTTCTCGCCTTATCTACATAATCCTGCGGTCTTACCAGCGAAGGACTGTAATGTGTAAGCCACATTTCTTTAACAGAAGCCTTCTTTGCTAGCTGTGCCGCTTCTGTGAATGTCATGTGTTTGTATTCTCTTGCCTTGGCTTCCTTACCATCTTCACCATACATTCCCTCACATATGAAAAGATCTGAATCTTTGGCATTATCTACAATTGACTGAACAGGTCTGGTGTCTGTGCAGTATGTGACTTTAAGTCCTTTTCTTGCCTCTCCCATAACCATATCAGGTGTATATTCTGTATCATCTATTGTAACTGTAGTTCCATGCTGCAGCTTATTCCACATGCTGCATGGAATTCCCAGTGTTCTTGCTTTCTCTACATCGAATTTGCCAATTCTTGGTATGCTTATAGTATATCCATAGCATGTAACCGCATGGTTAACCCTGAATGCATCTATCTCATATCCACATATTGACAGATGCTCCTGTGGGCCTGTCAGTTCTATAAGATTCAGCTCAAATGGCAGTTCTGGCGCGATTACTCTTAATGACGAAACGACCTTGCCAAGTCCCTTAGGTCCAACAAGTGTAAGAGGCTTCTTTCTGTCTGAATTGCCTATTGTAAGCAAAAGCCCCGGAAGTCCGCTTATATGATCTGCATGATAATGTGTAAAACATATAACATCTATTGGATTAAAGCTCCATCCCTTCTGCTTAACCGCTATCTGGGTTCCTTCACCGCAGTCTATCATAAGGCTGCTTCCATTATAACGTGTCATAAGCGATGTCAGCCATCTCCCCGGCAAAGGAAGCATTCCGCTTGTTCCCAGTAAACACACATCTAACACTAACCGCACCTCCTTCTTTTATTGTATATCAATTGTTTTGGACATAATAACTGCGTCCTCAACTGGTTTTTCGTAAAATCTTTTTCTTATTCCTATATTCTTATATCCCATTTTTTCATAAAGAGCTATTGCAGGCACATTACTCTGTCTTACTTCAAGAAAATATGATGTAACCTTCTTGGCCTCACCATATTCTTCAATTGCCTGCATAAGCATCTGTGCTATGCCGCACCGCCTGTAATCCGGTGATACCGCCATGTTGGTTATATTGCCTTCTCCAAGTACTGTCCACATTCCGCAATATCCGGCAATCACACCATCCATCTCGCACACCAGATACACATTGTCAGCGTTGCTGCATGCATCTGCAAATGATTTCTGCGACCACGGAAGTGAGAATATCCCCTGTTCTATCTGGGAAACTGCAAATGTGTCATCTTCCGTCATAGGTCTTATCTCATATTCAGGCTTCATGCTGTGCCTTCTCTCTTTCTGCCTGTGAAGGACGAAGATAATCTGGTTTTAACTCATCAGCATCTGTATATTCTCCATTATCTGCCATCCGCTTTGCTAACATTGCAACAGAACCAGCTCTCTGAGTCTTGATATGTGCCGGTGCAAGAACACATTTGTTGCCAAGCTGCTCTTTAAGAACATCACCAGCAACATCCACACCGTCACCTACTAATACAACCTGTCCGTCAAGTCCTGCAAGCTCTTCTGTAAGCTCTTCATATGAAGCAAGATTAACATCTCTTACTGTAACAAGCCTGTCACCGTCAAATGTATATATTCCGCTGTACAGATGTTTTCTTCTTGCGTCCATTACAGGGCATATGTATCTGCTGTCTCCATACAGATTATATGCCATAGCCGCGAGTGTAGGAACTGCAACCATCTTCTTATCAAGCGCAAGTGCAATTCCCTTACCTGTTGCCGCACCAATTCTTAAGCCAGTGAATGAACCCGGTCCTTTTGATACTGCTATAACATCAACATCATCAGGCTTTAACTGAACCATTGAAAATATCTCATCTATCATTGGAAGAAGTGTCTGTGAATGTGTCATTTTATGATTAATTGTGTATTCTGCAACCAGTGTATCATCTTCAAGAATCGCAACTGACGCTGTAACTGCTGAACTTTCTATCGCTAATATTCTCATACTGCCTCCTGCCCGATAGTTATTTTTCTGTAATCGAAGCCTTTCTCAAGGTCTTTCTCTATAACTATCTCTATCGCATTATCTGGAATTATCTCTTCTATGAGTGTGCTCCATTCAATAAGGCACACGCCATCTGAATAGAAATACTCCTCATATCCAAGTTCGTCCATCTCTTCGACATCACCAATTCTGTACACATCAAAATGATACAATGGCAGTCTGCCCTCATGGTACTCCTGAATAATTGTAAATGTAGGGCTGTTGACAGGCTCTTCTATCCCAAGACCTTTTGCAAAGCCCTGTGTGAATACTGTTTTGCCAACACCTAAATCTCCATTAAGACAGTATATCTGCCCCGGAAGTGCCTTCTGCCCCATCTCATATCCTGCTTCAAATGTTTCTTTAGCGTTAAATGTTTCTTTAACCATATTATTCCTATCTGCTTACTTAGCCGCAGCTTTAGCAAGCTTATCCATATTAACCTTAACCTGAAAAGGCTTTAATTTCTTCTGGCACATTTTAACAAAAGGAACTGCTGCCTCGCCCATACTGTTAACTGTAAGCACATTGGCTCTCACAGATGAAAGATACAGAATAAGATTGCTTCCTGTGAACCTTATCTTATATATCTGCTCCCATGCAAGTTCCTCTGACATATCGCCCTGGCTTACAATTATCTTGTCTTCCCCGGCACTATAATGCATCGGCTCTTTAAATGCTGCGACCGTTTTCATCTGCTTCTTAGTTCCAAGTCTCATATTAACAATTGGATAAAAGAAGAAGAATACTCCAAAAAGCCCCATCATGACTATATATTTCGTTGACATTCCGAATATCACACCAAGCACGCACATTACTATTGCAAATGCTGCAAATACATATCCGAACACTCCACCGACATTATGAAACACATGATACATCTTGAAATCATTAAGTGCTTTCTCTGTGATTACGCTGTCAAATTCAATTCTTTCTTCCATACAGTACTCCTATTAATGCATGAATTTGGCAAGACCTGAAAGATTAAGACCTTCTTTCTTAGGCTTTCTGTCCTGTCTGTTTCCTTTGCCATTGTTTCTGTTATTCTTATTATTAGAATTATCCTTAGTGTACTTTCTGTTAGCAGCTTCTTTCTCGTCAAGAATCATTGAAAGCGAGATTCTTGCCTTAGGTATATCAACATCTATAACTCTTACATCTACGATATCCCCTACACTTACAACATCAAGAGGGTGCTCAACTCTCTTTGTGCTGCTCATCTGAGAAATGTGCACAAGTCCGTCCTGATGTACTCCGATATCAACAAATGCTCCGAAGTCAATAACATTTCTGACTGTTCCCTTAAGTATCATGCCTGGTGTTAAATCCTTCATATCAAGAACATCTTTTCTTAATATTGGCTTAGGCATCTCATCTCTTGGGTCTCTTCCCGGCTTCTCAAGTTCTTTGATGATATCTTCAAGTGTCATTGTTCCTATTCCAAGTTCATCTGCCATCTTGGCAATATCTTCAACTTTACTCTTAAGTCCTATAAGTTCTCCTGATGTTATTGAATTAATATCATATCCCAAAAGTGTAAGAAGCTTTGTTGCTGCCTCATAACTTTCTGGGTGTACGCTTGTCGCATCTAACGGATTATCCCCGCCTGATATTCTCATGAATCCGGCGCACTGCTCAAATGCCTTAGGTCCAAGCTTTGCAACCTTTAAAAGCTGCTTTCTGTTAGTGAATCTGCCGTTAGTCTCTCTGTATTCAACTATATTCTTGGCAACTGCCTTAGATATACCTGATATATACTCAAGAAGTGATGCTGATGCAGTATTTAAGTCTACTCCGACTTTATTAACGCTGTCCTCAACAACTCCTGTAAGTGTGTTCTCTAACTTCTTCTGGTTCATGTCATGCTGATACTGTCCAACTCCGATTGATTTAGGGTCAATCTTAACAAGCTCTGCTAATGGATCCTGTACTCGTCTTGCTATTGAAACAGCACTTCTCTGTGCAACATCAAAGTCAGGGAATTCCTCTGTTGCAAGCTTACTTGCTGAATATACAGAAGCTCCTGCCTCGTTAGTAATTACATAATCAACCGGAAGATTCATTTCATGTATCATATCTGAAATAATCTTCTCTGATTCTCTTGAAGCTGTTCCGTTACCACATGAAATAAGATTAACATGGTACTTATCTATAAGCTTCTTAACCTCCGCCTTAGACTCCTCAACCTTATTGTGTGGCTCTGTAGGGTATATAACTTTAGTTGCAAGTACCTTACCTGTAGGGTCTACAACTGCAAGCTTACAACCTGTTCTGAAAGCAGGATCCCAGCCAAGTACAACCTTTCCGGCGATAGGTGGCTGAAGAAGAAGCTGCTCAAGGTTCTTTCCAAACACTTTGATTGCTCCATCCTCTGCTGTCTCTGTAAGACTGCTTCTTATCTCTCTTTCAATAGCAGGTGCAATAAGTCTTCCATATGCATCTGCTATACAGTTCTTAAGGTATTCTGCTGTAAATGCATTATCTTTAAGAATATTCTTCTCAAGATATCTTAATATTCTCTCTTCCGGCGCTTCTACCTTGACAGTAAGGAACTTCTCATCCTCTCCTCTGTTAATTGCAAGGATTCTGTGTCCCGGAATTGTTGAAAGTGCTTCGCTGTAGTCATAATAATTCTCATATACAGATTCAGCCTTCTCATCCTTGGCTGTTACAACAAGCTTTCCTTCTTTCATTGTGATATCTCTGATATATGTTCTGTAATCTGCAACATCTGATATCTGCTCTGCAATTATATCTAACGCACCTGCTATTGCATCCTGTGCTGTAGCAACTTCCTTGCCTTCTTCATCACTGATAAATTCTGCTGCCTTAACTGCTACATCTTCTGTAGCTTCCTGTGCATATATGAACTGCGCCAGTGGCTCAAGACCTTTCTCCTTAGCAATTGTTGCTCTTGTTCTTCTCTTCTGCTTATATGGTCTGTAAAGGTCTTCTACAAGGACCATTGTCTCTGCTGCTGTAATTGCAGCCTTAAGTTCATCTGTGAGCTTACCCTGTTCTTCAATACTTGCAAGAACCTGAGCCTTTCTGTCCTCAAGATTTCTTAAATACTTTAATCTCTCATCAAGGTTACGGAGCTGTTCATCATTTAACGCTCCTGTAACTTCCTTTCTGTATCTTGCAATAAAAGGTATTGTACATCCTTCATCTATAAGTTTAACAGCAGCTTCTACCTGCGTAACTTTAATTTCCAGTTCTTCTGCTATCTTCTTTGCGATATCCATTAATATTCCTCCGTTTTCCTACGCATATCACATCTGATTATATCAATTTCATCAAAGTTTATCAACAGTTGCATAAACGTAAGAATCCCCGCACTTTATGTGCGGGGATTGTGATTTACTTCATATTCTTTCTCATCTTCTCAAGTTCATCATCTACACTTGATGTATAGCTGCCTGTACTTTCTGTTTTGTCTTTCTTGGATTTCTCAGACTTATTGTTGGCAAATAATACCTTTGCCACTAATCCGGCACCACCAAATATAAGAACAAGTATAAGAACCCACTCATACATTGTAATAGTTACAAGCCAGATTCTTGTTGATGCAACAATTGCTGCAATTATAAGTATTACTGAAAGTACAGTAAATACTTTAGATGCAAATGAGCCTCCTGTTGCAAACATCCATACAACACCGATTATTAATGGCACCATAATAAGACCTGATGAAAATCTTCCGCCCCATAATGAGAAAAATCCATACGAAGACGATACCATAACTTTCTGTGACAAAATGTACAGTCCAACAACAAGCATTATTACACCGCCGACAAACTGTAACAATTCATTCTTAGCTTCTTTCATATCCCTTATCCCCCTGTTTATCTACTATTCTTCTGGAACAAACACTCCATAGATAGTCTTAATAGCATCTTCAAAGTATCTGTTTCTAACACCTATGATGATGTTAAGCTCTGATGATCCCTGATCTATCATTTTAACATTAATCTTAGCTTTTGCAAGTGCTGAGAAGATATTGCCTGCTATACCAGTGCTGTTCTTCATTCCACGTCCAACTACTGCGATAAGTGCAAGGTTAGCTTCAAGTTCAACAGAATCAGGATTAACTGCCTTATGAATCTGTGCAAGAACCTTCTGTTCCTTCTCTACGAATTCATCCTGATGAACAAATACTGTCATAGTATCAATTCCTGAAGGCATATGCTCGATTGAGATTCCATTATCCTCGAATACTGAAAGAACCTTTCTGCAGAATCCGATTTCTGAATTCATCATATCCTTATCAATACTGATTGCAACGAAGCCCTTCTTACCTGCAATACCAGTAATTGTGTATTCTGGCATATTACATGTTGTCTCAACAATCATTGTTCCCTTATCTTCTGGAGCATTAGTATTCTTGATATTGATAGGAATTCCACCCTTTCTTACAGGGAAGATAGCTGATTCATGAAGTACTGACGCACCCATGTATGAAAGCTCTCTTAATTCCTTATATGTAATAACATTAATTGGCTTTGCATTGCTTACAATTCTTGGATCTGCTGCAAGGAAGCCAGATACATCTGTCCAGTTCTCATACATATCAGCCTTAAGTGCTCTTGCAACGATTGAACCTGTTACATCAGAACCACCTCTTGAAAATGTCTTAACCTTTCCGTTAGGCATTGCACCGTAGAATCCAGGAACAACTGCTCTTTCGATGTTAGCAAACTTTGCTTCACATACTTCGTTAGTCTTTTCTGAATCGAACTCTCCATCCTTATCAAAACAGATAACTGTAGCAGCATCTATAAACTCATAACCAAGATAGTTAGCCATGATAATACCGTTAAGATACTCACCTCTTGAAGCTGCATAATCCTTACCTGCAAGTGCCTCAAAATTCTTCTTGATTGTCTCAAACTGTTCCTTTAACGAAAGCTTAAGTCCAAGTCCCTTGATGATTTCATTGTATCTTTCCTCAATTGCCTTAAGACTCTTCTCAATGTTCTTGCCAGCTTCTGCCTCTGCATAACATTTGTAAAGCATATCAGTAACCTTAGTATCCTCTGGAAATCTCTTTCCAGGTGCTGAAGGAACTACATACTTTCTATCCTCGTCTGCGCGGATAATATTACCAACCTTCTTAAACTGCTCTGCGCTTGCAAGTGAACTTCCACCAAATTTAACTACTTTAACCATTACTCTTTCTCCCTTATATTTTATTACTGTAATTTAGTATCATCTATTCTGATTCTGCTTATAACAGAAACCTTATCCTTAGCATCTTCAAATGCTCTCTCTGTCATAGGTTCTGTAACGAAACCAAACTCTCCGTCAATTCCATCAACCTTAACAACCTGTCCTTCGCCAAATGCTGCCTTGGCTGCTTCTACATCGTCACCCTGAATTCTTACAAAGAACTTTCTTGTCTCGTCAAATGTATCTCCAAGCTCCTGCTTTACTGAACTCCAGATTGTCATGACATTTTTACCCTTATGCTTTACACAGTCAACTACATCTGATACTACAGCACTTGCTGTTGGAAGCTTTCCAGCTCCTGCTCCGAAGAACATTACGTCTCCTAATACATTGCCATGTACATAGATTCCGTTGAGAACATCATTAACATTATATAATGGATGTGTGCTGTCAATCATAAATGGTGCTGTGATTGCATATACTTTGCCATCCTTGCTGTAACTTGTTGCAAGAAGCTTGATAACGCTTCCAAGTTCTTTAGCATATGCGAAATCTTCATTAGAAATCTTAGTAATTCCCTCTGTATACACTTCCTCGAACTTAACTGTATTACCAAATGCAAGCGATGTAAGAATTGCTATCTTTCTGCAGGCATCATAGCCTTCAACATCAGCTTCAGGATTTCTCTCTGCATATCCGAGTGCCTGTGCCTCTTTAAGTACTTCCTGATATGAACTTCCTTCTTTACTCATCTTAGTAAGTATATAGTTAGTTGTTCCATTAAGAATACCTGTAATCTTAGTTATCTCATCTGCTGTAAGAGACTGGTTAAGTGGTCTGATAATTGGAATTCCGCCACCTACTGACGCCTCAAACATGAAATTAAGTTTTCTTTCTTTAGCCATCTCAAGAAGCTCTGGTCCATGTGCTGCAACAAGTGCCTTGTTAGATGTACACACGCTCTTTCCTGCTTCAAGTGCCTTCTTAACAAATGTAAATGCTGGCTCAACACCACCCATAACCTCAACAACAACCTCTATCTCAGGGTCATTAATTATAAGATCTATATCATGAACGATTTTCTCCTGAATTGGATCTCCAGGAAAATCTCTTAAATCAAGTACGCTCTTAACTTCAATAGTCTCTCCTGCTCTCTTTGCAATTGAAGTTCCATTAGTATTTAATACTTCAACCACACCAGATCCTACTGTTCCATAACCTAAAACTGCAATCTTTGCCATATCTGCCTCCGTTTTCTTTAATCGCTTTGTATATATCAGATAGATGCATCACTGCTTAATATCTTAAGATACCTGACACCTTTAAGTCTTTCTATCTGCTCTATCATCTCTGAAGAATCTCCTGTAGTCGGGAGAATATCCACACTAAGCGTCAGCGATGCAATTCCATTAACCGGAATTGTCTGATGAATAGTAAGAATATTAGCCTTGAATTCTGCGACCTTCTTCAGCACCAGGGAAAGCAGCCCCGGTTCATCGTCCATAGACAATACAAATGTAATAGTTTTCCCCTTTACATTCTCTCTAAACGGAAAAATATCATCCTTATACTTATAATAAGAACTTCTGCTTATTCCAACTTTCTCTGTAGCATCCGCAACAGATATATTCTCAGTCTCAATAATTCTGTTGGCTTCTGCTACCTTAAGCAGAACCTCAGGCAGAGCCTTTTGCTTAACAACATAATATTTAATATTGTCTGCCATAGCTTTTCATACCTTCCTAATGTCCGTTTTGTAAAGACAGTTGTTTTTCTCTGTCTTTCTACGATATACAACTGTCTATCGCACAAAGAATATTACCATATATGTATACACATTGCAAGCATATAATTATATTCTCCGCGCGAGTAGCGCAGATACTCGTGCAAAAAGAAAACCCTCACACAACGGGAGAGGAATGTGAGGGTTTCTCGCTTCTTTCGAAGCTATATAAAAACAATGCCGCAAATACATTGTTCTTACCATATTAAATTGTATCTATATTATGTAATCTTACTTCTTATTAATCCATGAATATTGCTACCCAGTAGAGATATCCTTCTGAGTCTGCTGCAATACCCACACCAACTCTGTTGTACTTAGTGCTTGTCATGCATGCATAATGTGTTGCTGAATTATGCCAGCCATCAACTATCTCAGCAGGGCTTGTCTGGTATCTTCCCATAACCTCGCCAAAATATCCAGCCTGTCCATAATCAGAACAGATAGAAGAAGCATTGCTTCCATCCGGTCTCTTATGCTTGCCATTCTCTATAACGAAATAATCATTATCTGCGTTCTCTGAGGCTCTGACCTGTGCCATGCTGTTAAGAGTTGCATCATATACTACTGGTGCTGCTCCTGCTGCCACTCTTTCAGAATTAATTCTGTCAATAACTTCCATCACAGTTGCATCCACAACTGGCTGTACTTCCTTAGTCTCTTCTGTGTAAACAGTTTCTTCAGTTACGGCCTGTGTCTGTACTTCTGGCTCTGTAGCCTGTGTTTCTGCTGCAGCTTCATCTGCTTTGCCTGACTCAGCATCTTCACTCTCATCTTTGGCAGCTTCTGTTTCAATCGCTGCTGTTTCCTGAGTTTCTTCGATGTCTTCCCTTACTGTAAATGTCTCAGTCTGGGTTTCTGTCTCAACATGCTGTGTTGTCTCCTGCTCTGCAACTGTCTCATTCGCAGCAAGCTTGTCCATAATATCAAAACCTGCTGCACCTGCTGTATTCAATGCAAATGCTGTACCAACACTAAATACAAGTGCTGCAACCGTTATTGTTTTAATCAACTTCTTAGAATTATTCTTTTTCATAATCAGTTCCCCCGTTGAACCATAATAAAAAAGGCATCCGATAACCGGATGCCTGAATAATACGAATCATTTGCGTTGATTGTAATGCAACCGGCTGTCATTCTGATATATAAATATCAGTTAAGACCCTTGGCTTTGCGTCACAGCCTTTCGACTGCTTTGCCAAAATATTAATTTGTCTCTGCTTAAATATAATACCACTTTTTACCAATTTGTAAATAGGACAAGCGCATTATTTTCTTTCTCTGTCAAATACACTTGCAAGATATCTCATGCACTCAAGCTCATGCTGTCCTAACTGGCCTTTCTGCATACGCCATTTCCAGTTATCACCCATGCTTGAAGGGAAATTCATTCTTGCCCAGTTACCGAGTTTAAGAATATCCTGAACTGCAAATACTGTAAGAACAGCTACACTTGAATAGGCAGCTCTGAATACCTGGTCAACCATTCTTCTTCTGTCTCTTGTATCAAGATAATCATAAGCATAGCCTAATTCCCAGTCACCTCTGTCCTCAAAGAAGCCAAGGAGAGTCTCATTATCATGAGTTCCACCGTAGCACACAAGATTCTGTGTATAGTTATATGGAAGATGTGGATTCTTTCTGTCTCCGCCAAATGCGAACTCAAGAACTTTCATACCCGGATAACCATTATCTTTAAGAATCTTCGCAACCTCAGGAACCTCAACTCCAAGATCCTCAGCAATAATCTTCTTATCACCGATTGATTCATTGATTGCATCAAGAAGCTTCTGGCCTGGTCCCTGTCTGTATTCACCCTGTCTTGCATCAGGCATATCAGCAGGAATTGTGTAATACTTAACAATCCCAATAAAGTGGTCAATTCTGATAACATCATACAGCCTTGCAGATGCCTTCATACGTTTTCTCCACCAACTGAAATCATTAGCTTCCATTTTCTCATAATCATATAATGGATTGCCCCACTTCTGACCTGCATCTGAGAAAGCATCTGGTGGAACTCCCGCTACCTTGGTTGGTGTGAGATTCTCATCTAACTGGAACTCATCCTGATTAGCCCACACATCAACGCTGTCATAACCCATGTAGATAGGAATATCTCCTATAATCTCTATTCCGTTATCGTTAGCGTATTTCTTAAGTGCTGTCCACTGCTTGAAAAACTCGTACTGTATGAACTCCCAGTATCCTATGTCGTCTGAAAGTTCATTCTTATAACGACTCATGGCTTCAGGCTTTCTGAACTTAATATCTGCTTCCCATTCTCCCCATGATACATAGTTAAAATGTGTCTTAAGAGACATAAACAGTGCATAATCTTCAAGCCAGTCTGCATTATCCCTTACAAAATTATCAAACTGCTTATAAAGCGGAAGCCCCTTGGCAAGAGTCTTCTTGCTCTCTATGCATGCTGCCTTGAATCTGTTATATGCAATTCTTAATATATCGAATCTGTTATTATAGACTTTCTCATAGCTTACATATCTGTCATCACCAATGTTGCCATCTCTGTATGTTCCAAATCTTCCATTAACAGCATCATCTTCTGAAACATTAACTGGAACAACGCCATCTCCCCAGTCTCTTGCAATAACCTCTGACTTTAATAAGAATCCCTCTTCAATAAGCATATCAAGGTCGACGAAATATGGATTACCTGCAAATGCTGAGTATGACTGATATGGACTGTCTCCATATGTAGTCGGCCCTAATGGGAGAACCTGCCAGTATTTGTGATTACATTCTTTAACAAATGTAACAAAATCATATGCATCCTTGCCAAATGTACCTATACCATAAGGTGATGGCAGTGAACTTACCGGCATAAGAATACCTGCATTTCTTTTAAACTTTGTTTCAACCATAAGCAATACCTCACTCCTCAGTCTTTCCTGTACTGATCCATGTTAAATATGCATTAATGAACGGATCAATATTACCATCCAGAACACTTCCTGCATTAGCTACTTCTTTATTAGTTCTGTTATCCTTAACCATTGTGTATGGCTGAAGAACATAACTTCTTATCTGGCTTCCGAAATTAATATCTTTGACATCTCCTCTGATTCCAGAAAGATTCTCTGCATTCTCAGCCTCCTTAAGAAGATAAAGTTTAGCCTTTAACATCTGCATAGCCTTATCCTTATTCTGGTGCTGAGATCTCTCATTCTGGCACTGTACAACAATTCCAGTTGGAAGATGTGTAATTCTGATTGCTGATGATGTCTTATTAATGTGCTGTCCACCGGCACCACTTGAACGATATGTATCAATTCTTAAATCATCATCATTAATCTCAATATCTATATCCTGATTGATATCAGGCATTACGTCACAAGATACGAAAGAAGTCTGTCTCTTGCCTGCCGCATTGAATGGAGATATTCTTACAAGTCTGTGAACGCCGTGTTCTGACTTAAGATGTCCGTATGCATTCTCGCCGCGTATCTCTATAGTAACTGACTTAATTCCTGCTTCTTCACCTTCAAGATAATCAAGTGTTTCTGTAGTATACCCATGGCTTTCTGCCCATCTTGTATACATTCTGAAAAGCATCTGGCACCAGTCACAGCTCTCTGTTCCGCCTGCTCCCGCATGAAGTGTAAGAATAGCATCGCATGCATCATGTTCGCCTGAAAGCAGTGTCTCTATTCTTAAGCTTTCCATCTTGTCTTCAAGACTTGTTATCTCTTCTTCTATCTCTGGTATAAGCGACTGGTCATTAGATTCCTCTGCCATCTCAATAAGAGTCTTAACATCATCAAGACCTGTTTCAAGCTCATTGTATCTTTCAAATGCATCTTTTAACCCTTTAAGCTCTTTCATAGCATTCTGCGATTTGTCAGGATTATCCCAGAATCCCGGAGACTCCATATCCGCTTCTAATTCTTCAATCCTTTTCTGCTTGTTATCAAGATCCAGAGAATTCTTAATCTGTGCCATAGGCTTATCATATCCTGAAATCCTGTATCTGAACTGATCTAACTCTACCATATATCCTCCCAAAAAATAAACGCGGACGCTGATATTTCAAGCATTCCGCGTCTAAATGTTATGTTTATATCTTATGCCTGTCTTCCGCAACAGTTCTTGTATTTCTTGCCACTTCCGCATGGGCATGGATCATTAGGATATATCTTCTTCTCTGTTCTTCTTGCTGGTCCCTTAACAGATGGTCCTTCGTCCTTATTAGTTCCGGTTACCTTGGCAACCTGTTCTCTCTCAACCTTCTGCTCAACCTGAATATGCATAAGAAGTCTTACTGTATCCTCTGTGATTCCTGCAGTCATCTCATCAAACATGTCATAACCCATCATCTTATACTGGACAACTGGATCTCTCTGACCAAGTGCCTGAAGACCAATACCCTGCTTTAACTGATCCATATCATCAATGTGATCCATCCACTTTCTGTCAATTACCTTAAGAAGGATTACTCGCTCGATTTCTCTTATCTGCTCAGCCTCTGGGAAGAGTGCTTCCTTATCTTCGTAAAGTTTAACAGCCTTCTCCTTAAGATCATGTATTAATTCATTCTTATTCTTAATGTTCTCTCTGTATTCTACTTTCTCGATAGGAATAGTAGGAAGGAGAAGCTCATTAATCTCATCATAATCCCATTCGTTGGCATCTTTATCTTCACTTACGCAGCGGTTAACTACGTTCTCTACATAATCAGTTATCATCTTCATGATAGAATTACGCATGCTTTCTCCGTCAAGAACTCTTCTACGTTCTGCATACATAATCTCTCTCTGTTCATTCATAACCTGATCATATTCAAGAAGGTGGCTTCTGATACCAAAGTTATTAGTCTCTATCTTCTTCTGGGCTGTCTCTATAGCCTTGCTTAACATCTTATGTTCAATCTGCTCATCCTCAGATACACCAAGACTGTTGAATATATTCATAAGTCTTTCCTGTGCAAACAGTCTCATAAGGTCATCTTCAAGAGATATATAGAATCTTGATTCACCAGGATCTCCCTGTCGTCCAGAACGACCACGCAGCTGGTTATCAATACGACGGCTTTCGTGTCTTTCTGTACCGATAATCTTAAGACCACCGGCAGCAACAGCCTCGTCATCAAGTTTGATATCAGTTCCTCGACCAGCCATGTTAGTAGCAATAGTAACTGCACCATGACGTCCTGCTTCTGATACTATCTGTGCCTCAAGTTCATGATACTTGGCATTAAGTACATTATGAGGTATGCCCTTCTTTCTTAACATCTCGCTAAGAAGTTCAGAAGTTTCAATTGTTATTGTACCAACAAGGACAGGCTGTCCTTTTTCATGTGATTCAATAACAGACTGTACAACTGCGTTGAACTTGCCCTTCTTAGTCTTGAATACAGCATCATTATAATCAACTCTTATAACAGGCTTGTTAGTTGGAACTTCAACAACGTCCATGTTATAGATTTCACGGAATTCCTTTTCCTCTGTAAGAGCAGTACCTGTCATACCTGCCTTCTTCTCAAACTTATTAAAGAAGTTCTGGAATGTGATAGTTGCAAGAGTCTTACTCTCTCTCTTAACCTTAACATGCTCCTTCGCTTCTATCGCCTGATGAAGACCATCTGAATAACGGCGGCCCGGCATAATACGTCCTGTAAATTCATCAACGATAAGTACTTCGTCATCCTTAACAACATAATCCTTATCTCTGAACATAAGATAATGTGCGCGGAGTGCAAGTGTAACATTATGCTGAATCTCAAGGTTCTCCGGATCTGCATAGTTATCTATATGGAAGAACTGTTCAACCTTATGGATACCCTGTTCAGTAAGGTTAACAACCTTGTCCTTTTCATTAACGATGAAATCTCCATCTTCTTCAACTTCCTCGTTCATGATTGCCTGCATCTTAGTTCTTTCGCCCTTATATTCACCACGCTGTAACTGCTTGGCAAGGATATCACAAAGCTCATATAACTTAGTAGACTTTCCACTCTGTCCAGAAATAATAAGAGGTGTACGTGCCTCATCAATAAGAACTGAATCGACCTCATCAATAATACAGTACTTAAGATTTCTTAATACAAGTTCATTCTTGTATATAGCCATGTTATCACGAAGATAATCAAAACCAAGTTCATTATTAGTTACATATGTAATATCACTTGCATATGCAGCCTGTCTTTCTTCTCTTGTTGAGTCATGTAATACAACACCAACCTTAAGACCTAAGAATTCATGTATCATACCCATCTGCTCAGCATCTCGCTTAGCAAGGTAATCATTAACAGTAACTACGATTACGCCCTCTTCAGTAAGTGCATTAAGATATGCTGGAAGTGTACACACAAGTGTTTTACCTTCACCAGTCTTCATCTCGGCGATTCGTCCCTGATGAAGAATAATTCCTCCGATAAGCTGAACACGATAATGCTCCATGCCAAGTACTCTTCTGCCTGCTTCTCTTACAGTTGCAAATGCTTCTGGCAGAATATCATCAAGAGTCTCGCCCTTAGCTAATCTATCCTTAAACTCCTTAGTCTTTCCTTTAAGTTCCTCGTCGCTTAACTTGCCATAAGATTCTCTGTAGCTTTCAATCTTATCAGCAATTGGATATATTCTTTTCAATTCATGTTCGCTATGAGTTCCAAATAATTTCTGAGCTAATCCCATTACTTTATACTTCTCCTTATAAAAGCCTATTTGTGTTGTAATTGTATCACTATTTACTTATTCTATCAAGTAAAGTTAAACCATTAAAGTTTTATTAAATAAATACTATCAATAATAC
>CAVBPJ010000058.1:0-8184 GCA_963597265.1 Evtepia sp.
TTAATGAGTATTTGGAAAGACCCGGGGAGGTGCTCAGTATGTTTTCAGAGGCGTTAAGAATATTGGACAGGAATACGGCAGAATTGATGGTTGACAGAATGAAGGATGAGATGGAAGCATTGCAGGTTCAGAAGGATGAGCTGACAGGCGAGATTGATGAACTGAAAGTACAGACTGAAGAATTGAAAGTGCAGGCTGAAGAATTGAAAGCACAGAAAGATGAGCTTTCATCACAGAATGAGGTATTGAAGTCATTATCTGATGAAAAAGATGCAGAGATAGAAAGATTAAAGAAATTATTAGCAGAACAGAAAACAGAATAAGTAGTAAAAAAGCCGTTACCACAATTGATGTGGCAGCGGCTTTTCATATTTTAAGAATTGAGATTATGATTAAAGATCAAATCCAAAGTATCTAACAGCATTGTTGTATGAGATACCTTCAACAATCTTCTTTAATGCCTTCTCATCTGCTGGATATTCACCGTTCTCAACCCATCCACCGATAAGTTCGCACATGATTCTTCTGAAGTACTCATGTCTTGTGTATGAGAGGAAGCTTCTTGAATCTGTAAGCATTCCGATGAAGTTACCAAGAAGACTTAAGTTAGCAAGGCTTGTCATCTGGTTAGTCATACCAACCTTATGATCATTGAACCACCAAGCTGAACCCTGCTGAATCTTACCAACAGCCTTAGAATCCTGGAAGCATCCGATAACTGTTCCGATAGCAGCGTTAACTGAAGGGTTAAGTGAGTAAATGATTGTCTTAGGAAGCTCATCTGTAGCATTAAGTGCGTTAAGGAACTGAGCCATCTCAGCAGAGCAGTCATATGTGTTGATGCAGTCATAACCTGTATCTGGTCCTAACTGATCATAACGAAGTCTGTTGTTATCACGGATTGTTCCGTAGTGTAACTGCATTACCCAGTTACGCTTGTTGTATTCCTTACCAACGAATACCATGAATGCTGTCTTGAACTTGTTCATCTCTTCTGTTGTGATAGCAGAACCAGAGAATCTCTTAGCGAAGATTGCTTCGATTTCTTCTTCTGTGTATGGTTTGTACATTACATACTCAAGAGCATGGTCTGATACTGAGCATCCCATAGAAGCGAAGAAATCCATACGGTTCTGAAGAGCAGACTTTAATGTTGCAAATGAATCAACCTTAATTCCGCTTACATTAGATAATGTCTCAAGGTAATCAAGATATTCAGGCTTTTCGATGTTCATAGCCTTGTCAGGTCTCCAAGCAGGAAGTACCTGTACGTCAAATGTCTTATCATCCTTAAGAACCTGATGCCACTCGAGTGAGTCAACAGGATCATCTGTTGTACAGATTAATGTAACATTTGACTGCTTGATAAGGTTACGAACTGACATAGAATCTTCCTGAAGCTTTGCATTACAGAGATTCCATACTTCCTCAGCTGTGTCACCGTTGAGAATACCGTTGTATCCGAAGTATCTCTGAAGTTCAAGGTGGCTCCAGTGATAAAGTGGGTTACCGATAGCCATCTCAAGAGTCTCAGCCCATTTCTGGAACTTCTCGCGGTCAGAAGCATCACCTGTGATGTACTTCTCATCAACACCGTTAGTTCTCATCTGACGCCACTTGTAATGATCGCCACCGAGCCATACCTGTGTGATGTTCTCAAACTTTCTGTCCTCAGCGATTTCCTTAGGGTTGATATGGCAGTGATAGTCAAGTACTGGCATCTTAGCTGCATAATCGTGGAATAAATGCTGAGCTGTTGGAGTTGAAAGTAAAAAGTCTTTGTCCATGAACTGTTTCATGATTCATAATCCTCCTGTGAATTAAAATATTGTTGTGTTGCGTTTTATTATATCAGCGGCGATGACACTGTGATTATCAGCATCTTCACCGGATAAAACCTTCATAAGTACGCTTACCGCGCATGAGGAAAGTTCCTCAACCTTGCTGTCAACAGAAGTAAGTTCCGGCTCTGTACATAAAGAAAGAACAGAGTTGTTATAGCCGATTACTTCTAAATCTTCAGGAACTTTAATTCCGTGAGTATGTGCAAACTTGACAGCACCGGCAGCAATAGAGTCATCAGATGTCATAACGGCATCAAACTTCATACCTTTATCATACAGATATGTAAGATAATCCTTAGCATGAGATATGTTCTTACCACACAGATGATGGAATTCATCCGGGAGAGTAATACCAGCTTCATTAATTGCTTTAAGGTAGCCGCGGTATTTGTTCATGCCACTGTATGAAGTACTTGTATATAAGTAAACTATATTACGATGTGAATTATTTATCAAGAGTTTTGTCGCATTGTATACAGCTTCTTCATCATTGCACATTACAGAATAAATGTTGTCAGCGTCCAGATAGCCGTTGACCAGCACGATAGGAACATCTTTAGCTGCATTAATAATGTAGTCATTGTTATGTTCACTTGTATTCTCTACAAACTGTGAACCTGCAAGAATAATTCCGTCAACTCTTTTACTTAAAAGAAGCTCAAGATAATTCTTCTTATTATTATAATCTTTGCCGGTACAGCAAAGAATAGAGTCGTAGTTGTATTTTCTAAGCTCCTGTTCAAGATAATAAACAGCGTTGGCAAGGTATATATCAGATGAATCTATGCACATAATGCCGATAGTCTTCATAGTATTAAGACCCAGTCCTCTTGCAAATACATTAGGAGTGTAGTCTAGTTCTTTCATTGCATTGATAACCTTGTCTCTGGTTTTTTCGGATACCTTGGAGTTGCCGTTAAGGACTCTTGAGACAGTTGCTATGGACACACCAGCTTTTTTAGAAACATCATATATATTAATATTCATGTGCGACCTCATCTCTTGACGAATGTAAATGTATCGCTTAACAGAAATTGATAAAAAATAAATAAATGTAAGCGCTTACATATTGATAAATGAATTATACAATGGTATTATAATAAAAACAAGTGTAATGTAAGAAATTTTTAAAAAGTAGAAAAATGTATTGACTTACAACATTTTTAAGTATATTTTATTTATGAAAGCGCTTACATGCACTTATTTACATACCATTTACTGGTTAATAATTAGGGACCGTTATCGTAAAACGGATTATTCCCGATAAAAAAAGGAGATTTAAGATGCAGAGATTAAACAAGAGTATTACACATGCAGTTGACAGACCTGTTAAGGTTATGCAGTTCGGTGAGGGTAACTTCCTTAGAGCATTCGTTGATTATATCTTCGATGTAACTAATGAGAAGACAGATTTCAACGGTGGTGTTGTTATCGTTAAGCCTATCGAGTTCGGTACACTTGAGAGATTCCATGATCAGGAATGCCAGTACACACTTCAGTTAAGAGGTTTTGTTGATGGAGAGCCTAAGGAAATCACACGTCAGATTACATCAGTAGTAGATGCAGTTGCAGCTATCGAAGATTATGATAAGTACATTGAGTATGGTACAAGCGAGACTCTTAGATTCATCGTTTCTAATACAACAGAGGCTGGTATCGTATTTGACGAGACAGATAACGATCCTAATGCACGTCCTCCTAAGACATACCCAGGAAAGCTTACACAGCTCCTTTACAAGAGATATCAGAAGTTCAACGGAGCAGCAGATAAGGGACTTATCTTACTTCCATGTGAGCTTATCGCTGATAATGGTATTGAATTAAAGAAGTGCATCATGAAGTTTATCGAGCTTTGGGGTCTTGAAGATGGATTCAAGGATTGGGTTAACAATTACTGCTCATTCTGCCCAACACTCGTAGATAGAATTGTTCCAGGATATCCAAGAGAAGACGCAGCTAAGCTTTGCGAGGAATGGGGATATGAGGATCAGCTTATCGACAGAGCTGAAGTATTCGGTCTCTGGGTTGTAGAGAGTGATTCTAACCTTCCACTTGAGCAGCTTGAGAAGGAACTTCCATTCAAGGAAGCTGGACTTAATGTAGTATTTACTAAGGATCATCATCCATACAAGGAAAGAAAGGTTAGAATCCTTAACGGATCTCATACATCATTTGTATTAGCTTCATTCCTTGCTGGTAACGATAACGTAGAGAATTCTATGAAGGATCCTGTAATCAGAAAGTACATGGAAGAGACACTTTACAACGAAGTTATTCCTACACTTTCACTTTCTAAGGAAGATTGCGAAGAGTTCGCTAAGGCTGTTATCGACAGATTCCTTAACCCATTCGTAGATCATAGATTATTAAGCATTTCACTTAACTCAGTATCTAAGTGGGAAGCTAGATGCTTACCTTCATTCTTAGGATATGTTAACAAGTTCAACAAGCTTCCTAAGTACCTTACATTCTCTATCGCAGCACTTATGAGCTTCTATACATCACAGACAGAAGCTGAGTTCAACGGCGGTATTGTATTAAAGGGTAACAGAAACGGTGAAGAGTACAACATCACAGATGATAAGGCAGTTCTTGATTTCTTCAGAGACAATTCAGGAAAGTCTGCTAAGGAATTCACACATGCTTACTTAAGCAATACTAAGTTCTTCGGTGGCGAGGATCTTTCTAAGGTTCTTAACCTTGAAGAAGTTATTACTGAGTACATCACAGATATCAGAGAAAGAGGTATGAGAGCAGTAGTTAATGATTTAGCTGACTAATATATAGCTCTTTGAATGATTACAGAGCGGATGTTTTTTATATTCATCCGCTCTTATTTAATATAATAATTACAATAACAAGGAGGATTATATGCAGGATTTTATTAAGATTAATAAAGATGATAATGTTGCTGTAGCATTAAAGCCTATTGCTAAAGGCACAACTCTTAATGTTGCAGGAATTGATGTGACAACTGTAGAAGATATTCCACAGGGACACAAGTTTGTAATTAAGGCTATCAAGAATGGTGATCCAGTTATCAAATATGGTTTCAGAATTGGATTTGCACAGGCTGATATTCCAGTTGGAGCATGGGTTCATACTCATAACTTAAAGACTGGTCTTGGCGAATTACTTGAATATACTTATGAACCAGAGGGACATAAGGATGTTGAGCCTACTGAGCCAGCTTATTTTGATGGATATATGAGAGAGAACGGCAAGGTTGGTGTCCGTAACGAAGTATGGATTGTTCCTACAGTTGGATGTGTTAACTCAATTGCAAGAGCAATTGAAGCAACAGCAAGAGCTAACAAGCCAGAAGGAGTAGATGAGGTAGTTGCATTTACTCACCCATATGGATGTTCACAGACAACAGAGGATCAGGAGAATACAAGAAAGATTCTTGCTGATTTAATTAATCATCCTAATGCAGGTGCAGTACTTGTACTTGGTCTTGGATGTGAGAACAGCCGTATTGAAGTTCTTAAGGATTATATCGGAGAGGTTAATCCGGACAGAGTTAAGTTCCTTCAGGTTCAGGATGTTGAGAATGAGCAGGAAGAAGCTGAAAAGCTTATGAACGAGCTTATGGCTTATGCAGCTACATTCAAGCGTGAGAAGGTTAATGCCAAGGAACTTATCATTGGTATGAAGTGCGGTGGTTCTGATGGATTATCAGGTATCACAGCTAACCCAACAGTTGGTCTTTTCTCAGATATGCTTGTATCTAAGGGTGGTACAACTATCCTTACAGAAGTTCCAGAGATGTTCGGTGCTGAGACAATTCTTATGAACAGATGTGCTAACAAGGAACTCTTCGAGAAGACAGTTCACCTTATCAATGACTTTAAGGAATACTTCATTAAGAATGGTCAGGAGATTTACGAGAACCCATCTCCAGGAAACAAGGATGGCGGTATCACAACTCTTGAGGACAAGTCTTTAGGATGTACACAGAAGTCAGGAAGCTCATTAGTAAAGGGCGTTCTTGCATATGCAGAGCCTGTTAATACTAAGGGACTTAATCTTCTTAGTGCTCCTGGTAATGACCTTGTTGCTGCAACAGCTTGTGCAGCTTCAGGCGCACAGATGGTTCTTTTCACAACTGGACGAGGAACACCATTTGCATCACCAGTTCCTACAGTTAAGATTGCAACTAACTCAAGACTTGCAGGAAATAAGGGTAACTGGATTGACTTCAATGCAGGAAGAATTGTCACAGATGATCTTCCACTTGAAGATGCAGCTAAGGAGCTCTTCCAGCTTGTATTAGATGTTGCTTCTGGTAAGAAGGTTAAAGCTGAGATAGCAGGATTCCATGATCTTGCAATCTTTAAGCAGGGTGTAACATTATAATTTTATAATAATTAATCATAAAATAAGGGGACTGCGAATATTGCAGTCCCCGTTATTTTTATGTTGATATGTCTATAAAATATATTATATACATGCCTGAAAGTAAAATATACTGTCTTTAGTGAAAAATGCATATATGCCATTGTATTTTTCAACGACGGATATAATGCTTCGTATTCCGATACCATGACCTAACTGTGATGTTACAGGAATCTGGTTGACGAACTGTGGCTCATCAGAGTAGGTATTGGATATGTTAATGCATATTTTACTGTTCTTTTCAAACATTTTTATTGTAATCATGCGTTCGTTATCTGATTGTATATCAGCATTATTAATATTATCGGTGCCCTGATGGATGCAGGCATTAATAGCGTTTTCGATAGCATTGGCAAGCAGGCTGCACAGGTCAGTAATCTTATATCCACTAAAGTCAGATGCGGTTACCGATACATGCGTGGTAATATCTGCTTCATGTGCTTTATTAATGTATGATGACAATATAAGGTTAATAGCTTCGTTATTGCAATAACGTGTAATTCTTGTGTTATCAAGATTGATGTTTATCTCATTGATATAATCAAGAGCCTGTTCTGTCTGGTTATTGACAAGGCAGTTCTGTATGAAATTCATATGATGTCGTAAATCATGTCTGTATATGGCTGCCTGCCTCTGATAATCAGTAAGCTGTGAAACTTCTTTTTCAGCCTGTGCCGCAGCAGCCGAAAGAATAATATTCTCACGTTCAGCAGAATTCTTTTTATTGGATAGATGAAGCGTTACAATTGATAAAGTGAAATACAATATTACAATGAAGCTGTCCATGAATTCAATTATTACGGCTTTACCTGTATAGAGAAGGTCTGTATACACAGTGAAAGCGTATTCAAGAACATAATAAGTTAAAGGAAGAAGGAAAAACAGAGATATAATTGTTCTGGATTCTTCTTTCAGTCTGATTATGTATGGCGAAATATATTTAACAACAATAAGCAGGAGAGGAATAGTAACTGCAATAGTTGCAATGTATGAAATCACAGGTATATCAGGAAATATATACATTGCAAGTGTTCCAAACCATTTTCTTGGAGTACACATAAGATATGCGGACATAACTGCGATTGATGATATGTATATATTCTGATGGCATATATATCTGATTACAAGAATCAGAGGAATATGTATGAATACCGGGTAACATTTATAAAGAATTTCTTCGCCAAGAAGAATGTATGATATAGCCTGAAATATGGCAAATGCTATAATTGTAATTACAAACAGGCGCTTATTATCTTCCCAGCATATTCCTGCAAAATAAAATGATACTATGATTCCGAATATCAGAACAAAACCATAGTTTATAAGGCTTAATATTGAGACAGCAGCACTCATGGCTATTCTCCTTTGCTAATGTAAGTGTTAATTATTCTTCCATCTGGAATTCGAGGTATTGTTTCTTGATGTCTGACACACGTCTCTGCGCAACAGGTATTGTTTTATTATTGTTAAGCAGAATCTTTTCTGTATCAATAGTCCGTATGTAATTCATATTAACTATAAAAGAACGATGAGGCAGAGTGAATTCTTTATGTGCAATTAAAGTGTCACACACAGATGAGAATACATCTGTAGATACAACCTGCTCGTTATTCTTAAGATGCAGTATAACTTTTCTGTTAAGTGCTTCGGCATAGACAATGTCTGACAGATATATCTTATGAATGCCGGAATTATTCTTGATAATAAATGTGTCATACTGTTCGTTATGAAATGTTTCCATAATATCATCAATTGTATTGTACAGATGTATCTTATCAACAGGCTTTAAAAGATAGTTAAATGCCTTGACGGTGTAACTTTCTACCGCGAATTCAGGTGAAGAGGTAAGAAATATCACAGGTGATGATTTGTCAAATGTTCTGATTTCCCTTGCAAGACTTAAACCATCCATAACAGGCATAATAATATCAAGAATGTATAT
>CAVBPJ010000058.1:8234-17425 GCA_963597265.1 Evtepia sp.
AACTCAGCAGTTGAAGCGAGTTCAACACTGCTGGAAAAGCATTTTATAATAAAATTCTGATTGTTGCATGAAGCATATTCATCCAATAATTCTTTGATTCGTGTTAATTCATCATGGTTGTCATCGCAAACAGCAATTTTCATGGCAATCTCCCTCATATTAATAAATAATATATTAAATAACTGTTAATTAATTATATATGGCATTGAATCAAATTGCCATATGTAAATCTAATCGTTCATGTCAAAATATTTGTAATTCGCGCAAGTCTCCCCACAAAATCACATAATTTATGTATTATAAATACAACATATAGCAGACGGAAAACTGAATATTAGAACATGTGGTTATAACATAAAGGAGGCGTTAAGATGAAAAGATTTCTAAGTATACTTTTATGTTCTGCAATGCTTGTTGTGTCAGTACCGGGGATGTACTACGCACAAGGGTTTGAAGGTCAGTCTTCTTATGATGAGAGTGCTCAGATAAAGGAGATTGATTATCAGCTTAATGGAGGATATTACGTCAGTGGGTATGAAGCACCTGCTGAATATCCGGTTGCAGAACTGCCGGGCAAGGATGATATTGTCAATCAGGGATATGAATTTGGCGGATGGTATGACAATGAGGATTTTACAGGTGATCCTGTAACTTCAATTGTGGATGGCCAGTATGATGGTGTGGTTGTTCTGTATGCCAGATGGATTGAGAGATATTATTATATTGACATACCGGCAAGTGTTGATGCTGATAAAGAGAACCTTGTAATTTCAGGACATGCAGGTGGTTTGTATGAGAAAGATAAAGTAAGTGTTTCTGTTTATTCCAACAATGAATGGAACCTGATGAATGGAGATATCAGGTTAGGATATGAGCTGTATAATGACGATACTAAGATGTCGCTTGTTAACAATTCAGTAATAACAGAACTTACAGCTACTGGCAGGGATAATACAAGAAAATATATGACAAGGCTGTTAGAGATTCCTAAATATGCAGGAACTTATACTGATAACCTTACATTTGATATTACATTTGAGACAACAAGATACAATATTAAGTATGAGACTAATGGTGGAACTCTTTATTCTGGGGAGAAAGATGATCAGAACATAGAGATTGAACTGAAGCAGTCAGTATATGAAGCTGGAACAAAGCTTTCAGACCTTCCGGTTCCGGGAAAGGCTGGTGCTACATTCTTAGGCTGGTGCTACGATTCAGCGTGTACGAATTATGTTAAGCGAAGCGACAGACTTTTAAGTGATGTTGTTCTGTATGCATCATGGGTTGATGAGCAGGAACTTAAGACTGTAAGTATTGATACATATGCAAGAAGTTATGACGTTGATGCCAAAGAATTTACAATTACAGTAACAGATAAAACAGGTAAGTTAACTAAAGAAGATGTAAAGAATAATTTAACAATTAAGAATGTAAGTGATTCTTCTGACGAACCTTCAATAGATGTTGTTACGGGCAATGTGTTAGATGACGGGGCATATACATTTATAATAAAATGTAATGGCTCATGGCAGGAAGGATGTGGATATCGTCTTGAACTTTCAGATGACAGACTTTTCTTCACAGGCTATGATTCAACAATAAGAGAGTATGATTTCACAGTATACAAGCCAGATGTAAAGAATGTAAATCTTGGCAATGATATTAAGTATATAAGTTCAGGAAGCTTAAGTAATCTTTTTGTTAATGGAGAGAGAACAGATAAGATTTCTGTAACAGTTATGACAGTTGGTTCAGATGGCACAGTTAGTCAGGAAGCAACCAAGACAACAGGTAATTTTACATATTCAGACAGTTCACTTTTCGTTGGTGATAAAATTGCAGTCTATGACGGTGATGTAGTTCCGCAGTTAGATGGTAATGTTATCTCAGAAGATGATGTATCATTCTTTGAGATTACATCAGTCAATGGTAATGAATATTCATACAGAGGAATGGCAGCAGAGGAGATACTTTTCGTCCCTGATGTTCTTCCTGTTAATGTTGCTGATGATAAGGATAATGATCCTGATAATGACAGCATTACGGTATCACAGAGCAAGATGACCTATGGAGCAGACAGCCCATATGCCGGACTTGGTCTGGATGAAGATACAACAATAGATGCAGGTGATTATCTTGCTCTTTATGAAGCAGGTGATAATCAGGTACAGTATGCAATTATAACCAATGTATCAGCAGATAATGCAGATTATATAATAGCTTATAGAAAAGTAACATGGGATGAAGTACAGGCAGCGATGGATGTATACCAGACTGATAATGTAAAAGGCGAGAGCATATTACAGAATCAGGATGTCAGGGGTATTGAGCAGAGTGTTGAACAGCAGGCTGTTGACAGTGGATTTGCACAGAGTGTTGTTGATGAGGTTGCACAGGCTGTTGTAAGAACTGATTCTTATCAGGAACTTCAGGATTACCTTTCACAGACCATGAATGCAGATATCAGCATTGTTTCTGTTGACGGATTATATACAGCTGACAGCGGAAACAGTGAGATAGCTATATATGGCAGCAAGAAACCAACAATAAAGCTTGACCATGTAAGAGCAGAGCTTTCAACTGGTTTAAAACATTTTGATAATGTAAGCGGATTAAGACTTGCTCTTGATATAGGGGTTGAGATTTCATTCTCTAATATGAAGGTAATTGTTTCTGCTACATTTGAACAGGAAGTTAAGATTAATATTAATGTAAGCGGTAAGGCAATCTGGAAGGTATGGGGAATATTCCCATATATTGATGATTACCGTGTAGCAGTTTCACTTGATCTGTATGATTACACAGGAATCAACTTTAATGTTAATGTAAGAACTGCTGAGGATGATGACGCAGAAAGCTCATCAAAGCTTGATGAAGCAATTAACGGAATTGCGGAAGAGTTAAAGAGCATGATGGAGCTTGGAACGACGTACATATCTGATAATTCTGATATGTCTACAAGACTGGAAGAACTTGGTGATGCCGGTGAGAATAAAGAGATATCAGTTGCAAAGAGCCTTGCTGAGAGATATTCAGATATGCTTGATGATGAGGCTGACTGGGTTGACCTCTATACCAAGTCTTTAACAGAATCACATGTCCGTGTAATCGGAATAATTGATATTGAGTTTAAGATTGAATTCGTTGTTTCAGCTAATGTCAACATATCCATGGGCATGACATACTGGTATAAGAATGCTAAAAGATATGTCTACAGCATTATGGTATTTGACAGAAAGGTAACAAGTGACACTATTGACTTATGCGAGGAACAGTACGAGTTCTCAGTATATGCTATTGGAACAATTGGAATCCGTGCAGGTATAAGACTCAGCGTTTCTATAGGACTGATATCAACGAAGCTTGCCAGTGTAGGTTTCACGGCAGAGGTCGGAGGCTATGCACAGGTATGGGGTTATCTGTACTACCAGCTCAAATATACTGCATCACAGGGCAGAACTTCAAGTTCAATGGGTGCGATATACATGGAGATTGGTATGTATATGGAAGTCAAATTCCTGGCACAGGCACTGGCTGGAACTTTCAGCTATAATCCTACACTCTTTGAAAAGCAGTGGCCGCTGTATAGTGTCGGTGTAGTTGAAAATGTATGTGATTTCTCATATGATCAGGATTCTGTCAAAGATGTCAAGATGAAAAGAGATGTTAAGACCGTAAGACTTCCAGATACATATTTTGAAATGCAGTATCTGGATATGAAAGAAGGTCTTGACGAGAACGATGAATATTTCAGAAAAATATATGATGACAGTGACAGATATTATGTAATAACAATGACTAATCCGGCATTCTCATATGATCCTGCTACTAACATAATTGCAGTTGATCCGGGCAGTGAACCTCAGCAGGATGGTGAGATGATTATTACATGGAAGAACCAGAAGGGTTCATTTAACACCAGACCAATTACAAGAAAGATATCTCTTCACTGGGATAATTTAAGAGATGGTTACTATATTGCATTCCAGACTAACGGCGGTTCTGTAGTAGATGCAATTGTAGCTAAATATGGCAGACAGATTACCAAGCCGGCAGATCCTGTTAAACAGGGATATACATTTGCAGGCTGGTACACAGATGAAGCATTGACAAAGAAATACAATGTTCCTGATGTAATGCCTAATGAAGACAGAATTGTATATGCCAAGTGGGAAGCAGCAGATACAACTTATAATGTTGTTGATTATGTTGAGGGAACAGATGGTGTATACAGTGTATGGTCAACAAGACAGGAAACTGCCAAGACAGACGAAAAGGTTTCACCAAAGCCTAACGTAAGAAATGGATTTGCAACTCCGGCAGCATTATCACAGATTGTTAATGCTGATGGAAGCACAACAATTAATTACTATTATGCAAGAAACAAGTACAATATCAAATTCGTATCAGAAGGAGAGGTTGTATCAGAAGGACAGTATACATATGGAACGCTGATGCCAACACCTAATGTATACAGACCAGGTTATGAATTCGTCGGATGGGAGCCTGCTGTTACACAGACAGTTCCTGCAAAGGATACAACTTATACGGCAGTATGGAAAGAATCTGACGATGTAGTATATACAACCAAATATTATCTTGAAGATGCGAATGGTGGCTATGAGCTTGATAAAGCCAAGATTAGTAAAGGAACAACAGGACAGACGGTAACAGCTGACAGAGAATGGTATGATAACAGTCTTTACCATCTTTCAGAAGAATTACCATCAGGTGTTGTTACAGCAGATGGTAGCCTTACATTTAAAGTACGTTATGACAGAAACACATTTGACATAGCATTTAATCCTATGGGAGGAACTGTATTAAGAGAAAATATAACGGCAAGATGGGGAGCAGGTGTTATTACACCAGTTCCGGTAAGAGCAGGATATGCATTTGCAGGATGGTATACTGATAAAGAATGTACAGATGAGTTTGACGGAGTAATGCCAGCGGATAATATTACATTATATGCAAAATGGGAGGTTGGCAAAGTTAATTACACAGTAGAACATCTCATTGAAAAACTTGATGGCAATGGATACGAGTTATATGACAGAAATGTATATACAGCAGATACTGACAGTGAAGTTACACCAGAAGTTAAGTATATGGAGGGCTTCACTTCACCAGAAGTACAGACTGCCATTGTTAATGGAGAGGGTACAACTGTTGTAAGATATTTCTACAAACGTAATGTACACAGAATGGTTCTTGTTCTTGATAACGGACAGGATGATATTGTATACGATTACATGTATGGAACTAAGATTGATATTATTAATCCAGAGAGAACAGGATATACATTCACAGGTTGGAATGAGGATATCGTAAGTGAGATGCCTGACAGGGATATTACTTATGTTGCCACATGGAGTATCAACCAGTACACAATCAGCTTTAATACTGATGGCGGTAATGATATTGCGCCGGTAACACAGGATTATAATACTAAGCTGGATATCAGCGAGATTCCAGTTAAGAAGGGATATACATTCACCGGATGGGACAATGATATTCCAGAGTATATGCCTGCTGGCAATATGGTATTAACTGCACAGTGGAGTAAAGATGTATATAATATCACTTACAATCTTGACGGTGGTACAGCAGATAATCCTGAAACATATGAGGTTGACAGTCCGGTTATTACTCTTGAGAGACCTAAGCGTACAGGTTATACATTCCTTGGCTGGAGTGGAACAGGTATTGATGGAACACAGATGGATCCAGTAATAACAACAGGTTCTACAGGAGACAGAGAGTTTACAGCTAACTGGAAAGAAAACAGTTATACTATCCAGTTTATCCCATATGGAGATGGAACTACAGGCTCTATGGAGAACATGAATCTTAAATATACTGACAGAGTATCTATCAGTGCTAATAAGTTCAAGAGAACAGGATATACATTTGCAGGCTGGTCATTAAAGGCAGGAGCAGATAAGGCGTATGGTGACAGTGAGGTTATCAGCGGACTTGCTGCAGGAGATAATGAAAGAATTACTTTATATCCTGTATGGACAGCTAATAATTATACAGTACATTTTGATACCAAGAATGGTGACGCAATTGCAGACCGTACATTTACATACGATAAGAAGTATCAGCTTCCAACAGCAACAAGATATGGATACACATTCCTTGGATGGTGTGTTGAAGATGGAGGTACTGTTACATATGCACCAGGTGCATCAGCTGATAATCTTATAGGTGAAGGTTCAGTTACACTGTATGCAAGCTGGAGTCTTAACAAGACATTCACTTACAGTCATCCATATTCTTACCGTGTAACAGATGATTCAAAGGAAGAACCTGTAAAGTTACATTTCTTCATAGATGGAGCATCAGGAACTTCAACAAGTGGATATACACGAACCAATTCTATCTTCATGGATGGTATATCTTTAAATGAGGTAAAGAAATATTGTAGTACAATGACTATTACAATCAGCTATAACATCAGGATGGTAGAGGATGGATATGCGGATGTAGATACCACATATAGAAAGAATTCTAACAAGGCATGGACAGGCTGGCGTGAAGAAGATGTGGATCTTAAGAAGAATAACAATAAGACAATGACACATACATACACTATAAGTCTTAATGATATTGATGCTGTATGCTACAGATTTGATGCACATGGCTCATTATCTGACAAGTATGACTTAAGTAACATCAGGGTCAGCGTAAGATTTAACTAATTAATAGTTCGTACAGGCTGGTCATATGACCGGTCTGTATGAATTCCTGGGAGGGATTCAGATGAAGATATCAAAGAATAAAATGATGATAGCAGTAATAATAGTGCTGTGTGCGATTGTAGTAATACTGGTTTCAGTGCTGTTTATGAATAAGAGCAGACATAATGATGATAAGTTTAATCCTACACTTGATTCTGATGCAGGAGATATACAGGATAATGATAATTCGGCAGGAGGGCAGGGACAGGCTATAAGAATTCCTGGATATCCTTCAATTACTGTTGATGCAGATAAAGAAAATGTAACAATGAATCTTTACAATCCGGATGGAAATCCATGTTACTTTACATTTGAGATAGTTTTATCAGATACCAATGAAACAATATACAAGTCAGATATGGTTGAACCGGGTAAAGCTATAACTAATGTAAAACTTAATCATGGACTTGCAGCAGGAGAGCATAATGCGGTAATTAAGATCAGCACAGCATCGCTTACAGATGGTAAGGCAATGAATGGTGCTAATGTTGAGACAGTTCTGGTTGCAAAATAAATACATCATTAATTAATGAAGAACGGAGGCTATTATGAGAAAATTCACAGCAGTTTTACTTAGTACAATGTTCATATTAGGAAGCTTTACTTCTGTTATGGCACAGGATTCAGATACCAAACAGACAACGGTAAGTGTATCTGTTGATCCTACATACATGGTTACAATTCCTGCCAATACAACTATAAAAAGTGGAGAGCAGTCAGCCAGCCTTGGAAAGATTACAATCGAGAATGTAAGACTGGAACCGGATAAGAGTGTAAATGTGTCTGTAGATGCGAGCGGTAAACTTAAGAACAGTAAAGATACATCAAAGACAATCCCATATAAACTTATGAATGGAGATAAAGAATTCAAATCAGTATCTTATACAGAGAATACAGACAACACAATGCTTACATTGCTTATAGATAAAGCAGACTGGGATAAAGCATATGCTGGTACATACACAGATACACTTGTATTCACTATTTCTTACAAGTAGAGAATACATGTAACATACAATTAAATATTATAAGCAATATAAAAAGAGTTGCCCGGTAAACCGGACAACTCTTTATTTCGTTAGAATCCAAATTATGAATTAAATAGATTATCTCTGAACTCTTGCGCCAGCACCACCAACGATACCTTCAACTTCCTTAAGAGAAGCCATTGTTGTATCACCAGGTGTTGTCATAGCTAATGCACCGTGAGCTGCACCGTAGTTAACAGCCTTCTCAGCATCTTCGAATGTCATAAGACCATATACAAGACCTGAAGCGAATGAATCTCCGCCACCAACTCTATCCATGATCTCAAGACCATCATACTGAGCAGCCTTGTAGATTTCTCCATCAGCCCAGCAGATTGCTGACCAGTCATTAACTGTAGCTGTCTTAACCTGACGAAGTGTTGTAGCAACAGCCTTGAAGTTAGGGTATGTAGCAGCAGCTTCGTTGATCATCTTCTTGTAACCATCAAGGTTAAGAGTCTTAAGGTTCTCATCGTTACCTTCGATTTCGAAACCAAGGCAAGCTGTGAAGTCTTCTTCGTTACCGATCATAACGTCAACATACTTAGCAACTTCCTTATTAACTTCCTGAGCCTTAGCTAAACCGCCAATAGCTTCCCACATAGATGGTCTGTAGTTAAGATCGTAAGATACGATTGTACCGTACTTCTTAGCTGCCTTACAAGCTGCAATAACAGTCTCGCAAGCCTGCTCAGAAAGAGCAGCGTAGATACCGCCTGTATGTAACCAACGAACACCTAAACCACCATCGCTCTTGTTCTTGAAGATGTAATCGAAATCGAAATCTTCTGGAGTAGCCTGAGAAATAGCTGTGTTAGCTCTATCAGAGCAACCCTTAGCACCACGGATACCAAATCCTCTCTCTGTGAAGTTGAGACCGTTTCTGCAAAGACGTCCGATACCGTCTGTCTTCTTCCAGCAGATAAGTGATGTATCAACGCCACCCTGCTCGATGAAGTCCTTCATAAGAAGACCTACTTCGTTGTCAGCGAATGATGTGATAACAGCAGTTCTCATACCAAAGCACTTGTGAAGACCACGGATAACGTTATATTCTCCGCCACCTTCCCATGCTCTAAAGCTTCTTGCTGTACGGATTCTGCCTTCACCTGGATCAAGACGAAGCATAACTTCACCTAATGATACAGCGTCAAAAGTACACTCTTCGGCTGGTCTTAAATTTAATTTCATTGTTTAGATACCTCCAAAATATTTTATTGCTACAACATTTTACCATATTAATCTGATTAATTCCATCATTTTTGCCTAATCTTTTCTATGTTTTAAAAGAATTTGTACATGATTTTGAAAAATATGCAATAAAAAAGGAGATGCGGTCAACATCTCCTTTTAAAAAATATGAGGGGGAGATAGAAAGAATTCTCTTTGCTATCTGTTAAGTAATATACATGAT
>CAVBPJ010000059.1:0-15878 GCA_963597265.1 Evtepia sp.
GTAGATTTATAATATAATATTAATTTAATAAGTATATAAATATATAAGAAGATTCAGAAGTACAGAAAGGAAAAGATATGTTAGATGTATTTGGATTATTTAAAGTGGATACACTTTATGTAATCATAGGAATGCTTGTAATAACTATAGTTGCTATTATTCTTGCAATAGTAGCTATAAGCAAAGCTGGTTCTATGATGAAAAAATACGAGATGATGATGGAAGGCTCTGATGGAAAGAGCATGGAGAAGATGGTAAGAAAATACACAGATGATATTATCAATCTCCAGAAGACAAGTGAAGATAATACAGAAGCAATCAAGGATATATATGAAAAAATGCAGCTTACATTCCAGAAAGTTGGCGTAATTAAATATGATGCATTCCATGAGATGGGCGGAAAGTTAAGCTTTGCATTATGTATGCTTGATAAGAAAGATAACGGTTATGTTGTAAATGTTATGCACAGCAATGATGGATGTTTTGCTTACATTAAGGAAATTGTTAATGGAAAGTCTTACATTGAACTTGGTAAGGAAGAAGAAAAAGCTGTTAAACAGGCTTTAGCAGGTCGTATGGGAGACGAGGAATTAAGCAAAGAAGTTAATGATTTAGTACAGAAAGACAAAATGTAATTGAAAATATACTGAAAAAGGTGCATAATAGCATTTGGTAAATTTGATAAAATAGTGTCAATTATTATAAGACGCAGAAATGAGGAGTAATGTTAGATTTAAAATTTGTCAGAGAAAACCCGGATATTGTTAAACAGAATATTAAGAATAAATTTCAGGACAGAAAGCTTCCACTTGTAGATGAAGTTATCGAGCTTGATGCTAAGGCTCGTGCAACACAGACAGAAGCTGATGAGTTAAGAGCCAACAGAAACAAGCTTTCTAAGCAGATTGGTGCTCTTATGGCACAGGGTAAGAAGGAAGAGGCTGAGGCTGTTAAGGCACAGGTAAGTGCAGATGCAGCAAAGCTTGCTGAATTAGAGGCAGCTGAGAAGGAACTTAATGAGAAGGTTACTAAGATTATGATGACTATTCCTAACATCATTGATCCTAGTGTACCAATCGGTAAGGATGACAGCGAGAATGTTGAAATCGAGAAGTTTGGTGAGCCTGTAGTTCCTGATTTTGAAGTACCATACCATACAGATATTATGGAAAGATTCAACGGAATCGATATGGATGCAGCTGGTAAGGTTGCTGGTAACGGTTTCTATTACCTTATGGGAGATATTGCAAGACTTCATTCAGCAATTATCTCATATGCAAGAGATTTCATGATCGACAGAGGTTTCACATACTGTATTCCTCCTTATATGATAAGAAGTAACGTAGTTACAGGCGTTATGAGCTTTGATGAGATGGATGCCATGATGTATAAGATTGAGGGTGAAGACCTTTACCTTATCGGAACAAGCGAACATTCAATGATTGGTAAGTTCATTGACACAATTACACCAGAGGAAGAACTTCCTAAGACACTTACAAGCTACTCTCCATGTTTCAGAAAGGAGAAGGGTGCTCATGGTATCGAGGAAAGAGGTGTATATAGAATCCACCAGTTCGAGAAGCAGGAAATGATCGTTGTCTGCAAGCCAGAAGAGAGCAAGATGTGGTTTGATAAATTATGGCAGAACACAGTAGATTTCTTCAGAACAATGGATATTCCAGTAAGAACACTTGAGTGCTGTTCAGGAGATTTAGCAGACCTTAAGGTTAAGTCTATCGATGTTGAAGCATGGTCACCAAGACAGAAGAAGTACTTCGAGGTTGGTTCATGCTCTAACTTAGGAGATGCTCAGGCAAGAAGACTTAAGATAAGAGTTCAGGGTAAGGACAAGAACAAGTACTTTGCACATACTCTTAACAACACATGTGTTGCACCTCCAAGAATGCTTATCGCATTCCTTGAGAACAACCTTCAGGCAGACGGAAGAGTTCTTATTCCAGAAGCTCTTCGTATGTATATGGGTGGCAAGACAGAATTAGTACCAGTTAAGTAATAGAATTATTAAGTAATATGAATACTATATATAATTAAACAAATGTGGATAAAACATATCAGATGAATATGCTTTATCCACATTTTTTAAATGTTATCCACAAAATTTGTGGATAAGTGTGTTAAGACTGTGGGGAATCCACTGAAATACTGTTAAATACAGGCATTTTTCTGTGGAAAACATTGTTAAAACTGGTTTGTGGAAAACTTTTACTGGAAATCTACGACATTTATCCACTGTTCAAGAAGTTCTTTTTCCTCTTCTTTATTCTTAGTAAGTCTTGCTGCCGCAACCAATGGAAGCCATTCATTAACATATGAACGCTTTGTGTTAGTTAATTCGCAGAAAGCATTTATGTATTTCTCAGGAATGTCACTCTTGTCACCAAACTGTAACTTGAGAAGTAAAAATGTATTCGCAATATCTGCAGATGCATTACCCTGTGTTGCATGTACCCAGTCAACTGCTGTGATTTCTTTAATATTGCCTTTAGCATCAGCGGTTACAATAATATTGTCTGGACAATAATCACCATGGCACAGCTTTGTATGATTCTTCATGGAATTAAGTCTTGTAAGAAGTTCATACTTAACGCTGTTATCAAGTTCCTCAATAGAGTTAATCTGGCGGTTCATCTTATCTTTTAATACAAGAAGGAGTGGATTAGACTTCTTCTGGAAGGATACCTGATATTCAACCATTTTCTTAATGTATTCGTCCGCTTTGTCAGGATATTTTTCAATTAACTGTGTAAGAGTCGGACCTTCGACATATTCACTTGTGATAGACCATTTGCCGTCAGTAACAGCTACTTCTAAAAGCTTAGGAATATTAACGCCTGCGTCCTCAACTCTTGCAGTATTAAGAGCTTCGTACAAAACATCCGACTTGTTGTAGGTCTTGGCAAAGACCTTAGTGGCCTTGCCATTCTCTACATAAACTGATTTTAACTTGGATTTTGCTAAATATTTCTTCATAGGACATGTTTCCTTTCTTAATATAATGATGATTATTTACCGTAATAAGCCTTTAAGTACATAGCTTTCATTTCACTCATAAGAGGATATCTTGGGTTAGCACCAGTACACTGGTCATCAAATGCGGCTTCTGTCATCTCATCAAGAGTTGCAAGGAAGTCCTCCTCTTTAATACCATAATCGGCAATAGTTTTCTTAATTCCTACTTTAGCCTTTAATTCTTCAATAGCTTTGATGAAGTTCTCGAATTTCTCATCATCATCTTTACCCTGAATACCAAGGAAATTAGCACACTCTACATAACGTGCTTTGCAATGTGGATACTGATACTGTGAGAATGTTCCCATCTTGGTTGGAACTTCTGCAGCATTGAATCTCATTACATCAGTGATAAGGAGTGCATTAGCAATTCCGTGTGGAAGGTGGTGATAAGCACCAAGCTTATGTGCAAGTGAGTGGCATACTCCAAGGAAAGCATTGGCAAATGCCATACCAGCCATAGTAGAAGCTGTAGCCATCTTTTCTCTTGCAACTGCGTCATGTGCGCCTAACTCATAAGCTGCAGGAAGATATTCAAATATATTCTTCATAGCCTGTAATGCAAGACCATCTGTATATTCTGTTGCCATGATAGAAGCGTATGCCTCAAGAGCATGTGTAAGTGCATCAATACCAGAAGCTGCTGTAAGTCCCTTAGGCTGATCCATATGCATATCAGCATCAATGATAGCCATCTTAGGAAGTAATTCGTAGTCAGCAAGTGGATATTTCTGTCCTGTTGTCTCATCAGTAATAACTGCAAATGGAGTTACCTCTGAGCCTGTTCCTGAAGATGTTGAGATAGCAACGAAGTAAGCCTTCTCGCCCATCTTAGGGAATGTGTATATTCTCTTTCTTATATCCATGAAACGCATAGCCATGTCAAGGAAGTCAGCTTCAGGGTGTTCATACATAACCCACATAATCTTGGCTGCGTCCATTGCAGAACCGCCACCAATTGCAATGATTACATCAGGTTCAAAAAGTCTCATTGCTGCTGTACCTTCTTTAGCGCAGGCAAGTGTTGGGTCAGGTGCTACATTATAGAAAGTAGTATGCATGATTCCTAAAGAATCTAACTTATCTGTAACACATTTGGTATAACCATTCTTATAAAGGAACTGGTCAGTAACGATAAATGCTTTCTTCTTACCCATTACAGTTCCAAGTTCATCAAGGGCAACAGGTAAGCAGCCCTTCTTAAAGTAAACCTTCTCAGGCGCTCTAAACCAAAGCATATTCTCTCTCCTCTCAGCGACAGTCTTTACATTAAGCAGATGTTTTACTCCGACATTCTCAGATACTGAGTTGCCACCCCATGAGCCGCAGCCAAGAGTAAGAGAAGGAGCCATCTTGAAGTTGTAGAGGTCACCGATACCGCCGTGAGATGAAGGTGTATTGATAAGGCAGCGGCAAGTCTTCATTCTCTCAGAGAATTCAGCAATCTTGTCTGACTGTGTTTCAACATTAATATAAAGAGAAGATGTATGGCCGAATCCGCCATCTGCAATAAGATGTTCAGCCTTAGAAAGTGCATCTTCAAAATCCTCTGCCTTGTACATTGCAAGAACAGGTGATAACTTTTCATGTGCAAATTCTTCTGAAAGGTCTACAGATGTTACCTCGCCGATAAGAATCTTGGTTTCTTCAGGAACAGTAACGCCTGCTAAAGCTGCGATTGTGTGGGCTTTCTGACCTACAATCTTCGCATTAAGAGCACCGTTGATGATAATTGTCTTTCTTACCTTCTCGGTCTCGCTCTTATTAAGGAAGTAACAGCCTCTGTAAGCAAATTCTTCTTTAACAGCTTTGTAAACTTTCTTATCAACGATTACAGACTGTTCAGAAGCACATATCATACCATTATCAAATGTCTTAGAGTGAATAATTGAATTGACTGCAAGTATTACATCTGCTGATTCGTCAATGATAGCAGGTGTATTACCAGCACCTACACCAAGTGCAGGTTTTCCAGAAGAGTAAGCAGCCTTAACCATTCCAGGACCGCCTGTAGCTAAGATAATATCTGCTTCCTTCATAAGTGTATCTGTAAGTTCGAGTGAAGGAACATCTATCCAGCCAATGATTCCCTCAGGTGCGCCTGCTGCAACTGCAGCTTCAAGAACAACCTTAGCTGCTGCTATAGTTGACTTCTTAGCACGAGGATGTGGGCTGATGATGATACCATTTCTTGTCTTAAGTGAAATAAGAGTCTTGAAAATAGCTGTTGAAGTTGGATTAGTTGTCGGGATTACGGCTGCAACAACACCGATAGGTTCAGCAACCTTCTTGATACCGTAAGACTTATCCTCTTCAATAACACCACATGTCTTAGTATCTCTGTAAGCATTATAAATGTATTCTGAAGCATAGTGGTTCTTGATAACCTTATCTTCTACAATTCCCATACCAGTTTCTTCAACTGCAAGCTTGGCAAGAGGTATTCTTGCTTTATTGGCAGCAAGTGCAGCGGCAGTGAATATCTTATCTACCTGCTCCTGAGTATAAGTTGCGAAGATGCGTTGTGCCTCACGGACACCGGCAAGCCTTTCTTCAAGGGCTTCAACTGTGTCAACAATTGGGTAATTCTCAGTAAGATTCTTTGACATAACATTTCCTCCATGATTTGATTCGTGTAATAATGATTGATAATATTTTAACAAAGTCAATATAACACTAATATAATTATAAGTCAATATCGATTGTAATATTAATTAAAATATGCTATCTTTTACCTAGTAAATGGGGAATAATTATTAGTTAGATTAAGGATGGAGCGGCTTATGAATCTCTATATAAGAGCCCTTGGATTTGATAAACTTACATCAGAGGCTGAAGAGAAATTTATTAAATTAGGAATAAAAGACAATGTTGAAAATGGATTCGTTATACGCCACGAGAAATTAAATCGTGGCGTTATTATCGTGCGTATCAGTAATTCAACAGGATTGTATATATACGGAAGATACGAGGGTGATACATTTATATATGAATATTATTTTCCATTTGTCGTTGGAAAAGTTGCAAGTGACAATGAAGAGATGACAATAGAGAGACATTTGGACAAAGAATCATTCGCTGTAATATGTGATGAATTAAAGACGGGAGTTACGCTTATATTCTATCTTCAGAATGTTATGGATTATCTTGAATATCTGTATAGTGGAAAGGATTTTAAAGCACCTGAATTCAATCCTGACAGAAAGAATGATATATCCAAGTTACCGATTAAGAATAAAAAGGTTACTCTTACAGGACTGTCTCTTGGCGGAATCATTATGCTTCCTATAAGAAAAGAGAAAAAGACTGCACGCAATAAGAAGGAAGAGCTGGCAAGAAAGAGACTTATCCAGGCTGCCAAGAATGGTGATGAGGATGCCATAGAGAGTCTTACTATAGAGGACATTGATACATATAATGAGCTTTCTAACAGAGTTATGAAAGAAGATATATTCACAATAGTCGATTCAACATTTATGCCATGTGGAGTGGAGTGTGACCAGTATTCGGTAATAGGCGAGATACAGGAACTTTACGAGGAGAAGAACAGATACACAGGTGAAACTATATATATTATGGTGCTTGAGTGTAACAGTCTCATAATAACAACTGCAATTAATAAGCAGCATCTGCTTGGTGAGCCTGCTGTTGGAAGAAGATTCAAAGGGCAGATATGGCTTCAGGGCAATGTAAGATTCACGGATTAGAGTGCCAGCATTGACCACAAGATTTAAATGTGGTAGAATTTTTCATGGTGTTTAGCCAAGTTGTTCTCATAGTTAAGTGGATATAACGGGGACCTCCTAAGTCTCAATCCCCAGTTCGACTCTGGGTGGGAACATTATTAGAAACAATCTAATTAAGAATAAGTAACAGAGGAAAATGTTTATGAATTATATTGTTATGGATCTTGAGTGGAATCAGAGTGCCAAGGGAAAACAATTTTCTGAGGAACATTTTCCTTTTGAGATTATACAGATAGGTGCGGCAAAAGTTAATGAACAGCTTGATATTGTAGATGAGTGGCAGTGTATTATCAAGCCACAAGTGTATACCAAGCTTCAGAATAATATTAAGAAGATTCTTGGAATTACAGAAAAAGACCTTGATAACGGAACAGATTTCGTGTCAGGTGTGACTGAATTTCTTGAATGGTGCGGTGAGGATTACACATTTGTTACATGGGGAAGCATGGATATTACTGAATTGAGACGTAATATGAAGTACTATGATGTGCCAGAGAATTTTCCTATGCCACTTCTGTATCTTGACCTTCAGAAGCTCTACAGCATTAATTTCTCAGATGGCAAGACACGCATGAATCTTAAGTCTGCGATTGATGAGCAGGGAATTGAGGGTGATGAGCATTATCATTCTGCGATGAGTGATGCAAGATATACAGCCAAGATAATGAAAACTCTTGATTTTGACAGGGTTAAGAAATTCTGCAGTATAGATACATTTACAATTCCAGAATCAAGAAAAGATGAGGTATATCTTAACTTCGGGACATATGAGAAGTATATTTCGAAGGGATTTGCGACAAGGGACAAGGCTGCGAGCGACAGGACAGTCCGCTCATGCAAATGTTTCTTATGCGGCAGGGCAATGACAAGAACTGTTAAATGGTTTGCCACTAATTCAAAGAGCTATTATGGCCTGTTTACATGTGATGAACATGGTCTTATAAAGGGCAGATTCAAAATTAAGCAGAGTGAAAGCGGCAGATTCTACGCCATAAGGATAATGAAGCGCACTGATGAGAAGGGTGCACTTAAGATATATGAAAAGCAGATAAAAGAGAGGGAGCACAGACGCAGACGACGTCAGGCGGAGAAACTCTCAGCGCAACAATAAAGGCATGTCAGAAAATAAACTGACATGCCTTTTTAGTGAATTGATATATGTGTTAGAACATAAGTCCGTATATTACAGCCAGACCAAGTATTATCTGGACGATTGTGAATCTGAATACAACCTGTGTATCTGACCAGTCTTTATTCTTTCTCATATGGTCGTGGATTGGTGTACGGAGGTTCTTCATGAGGTTGATGTGAAGGAATCTCATGAATGAAACCTTGATAAGACCAAGTCCGCCATCGAGGATAATTACAAGTGCCATTGGGATGTAAAGCAGTGGTGCGTGAAGCTTGAGGAATGTAAATGCAATGAATATTCCTATTGCACGCGAACCGGCATCACCCATAAGCAGCTTGCTTGGTGAAGCGTTGAACCACAGATAACCGAGGATACATACAATCATGATAAGAACGGTATGTCTGTAATCTGCCTCAATATTAAATGACTTAAAGAGTACATACACAGAGGCAAGTGTTACAACTGAAAGTGTACCGCATAAGCCGTCAACACCATCTGAGCAGTTAGTAACATTGATACTAACCCAGATAAGTATGATAATAAGTATTGCATATATGATTGGATTGAGAGTTACTGTCTTTCCAAAGAATGCAAGGTCAAATGTGTTAGGGTTGTAATGCAGGTAAGTAACTGCCGCCATAACTGATATGGCAAGGTCAATAAGACCTTTCTTTAAATTGCCCCAAGGTGATGAAGCACTGTCATCAAGGTATCCACTGAGCATTGCTGCAAGCACGAGGATAAGATAAATGATAAGCTCAGCGCTTAAGTTAACAAACAAAGCACAAGTTATTGTGAATGTAAGAATGAAAATCATGCCGGCGCCTCTTGGTTTTCCGACTGATTTGCTTCCGTTGATGGCGTAAGCTCTTCCGGCATCTCTTGGAAGAAGGTTCTTGCCAAGAGCAATCGCTGCTATTGTAAATGCGAAAGCAAACAGAATGCTCACAAATGCTATAATATTAGTATAACTGCTGTTAACAATATAGTATATCATAAGAATTTAATACTCCTTTTCATCTTTCTAACTCATATAATGCATTAATTCCAATGCGACTTACAGTATAACATAATATATGTGAAATGAACATTTTTTTTGCTAATGAAATGTAGTAATTAATTTGCTAATGTGGTAATATACTATTAATTAGTGGGATAATCTGAGGGGACCCATGAGTGTCGTGTAGGATAATAATAATATAATGGAGGATTTTATGAAGAATATGCAAAAATACGAGCAGCTGGCAATCACAGAACTGGATGCATATCTTTTTGGACAGGGAACTCATTATGAGATATATAACAAGATGGGTGCACATGTTGCGGTTAAAGATGGAAAAGAAGGTGTGTATTTTGCTGTGTGGGCTCCTGCAGCAAAAGATGTCTATGTCATAGGCGAGTTTAACAACTGGAATGCATATGGCTATGATATGAAGAAGATTTCAGATGGTGGAATATATGATTTATTCATACCGGGTGCTAAGGCTGGGGATATGTATAAGTATCTTATTATATCACAGAGCGGAGAGGCACTTTACAAGGCTGATCCATATGCTAATCAGGCACAGTTAAGACCAGAGACAGCATCAGTTGTCACAGACCTTTCAGGTTATGTATGGAAGGATACTGAATGGGTTGAGAAGAAGAAGACAGAGGATCATCTTAAGGCCCCTCTTTCTATATATGAATGTCATCTTGGTTCATGGAAGAAGAAAGATGATGGAACAGAGGATGGATTCTATACATACAGAGAGCTTGCTCCAGAGCTTGCAAAGTATGTGAAAGATATGGGATATACACATGTTGAGCTTATGGGAATTGCAGAATATCCATTTGATGGTTCATGGGGATATCAGGTAACAGGATATTATGCACCTACAGCAAGATATGGTTCACCTAAAGATTTTATGTATTTTGTAGATTATATGCATGGAAAAGGAATCGGCGTAATTCTTGACTGGGTACCGGCACATTTTCCAAAGGATGCACATGGACTTGCCAACTTCGACGGCAGTTGTGTATATGAGTATGCAGACCCTAGAAAGGGCGAGCATCCTGACTGGGGAACCAAGGTATTTGATTATTCCAAGAATGAAGTATCTAACTTCCTTATTGCCAACGGAATGTTCTGGGTGGACAAGTTCCATATTGATGGTTTAAGAGTTGATGCGGTTGCTTCAATGCTTTATCTCGATTACGGAAGAACTGAAGGAAACTGGGTTCCTAACAAATATGGTGACAACGGTAATCTCGAAGCAATCAGCTTTTTAAAACATTTTAACAGCATGTTAAAGAAGAGATTCCCACAGGCAATTACTATAGCTGAGGAATCAACAGCATGGCCTATGGTAAGTGGTGATCCTGACAACGGAGAGTGTCTTGGATTCACATTTAAGTGGAATATGGGATGGATGCATGATTTCCTTGAATATATGAAGCTTGATCCATATTTCAGAAAGTTTAATCATAGTAAGATGACATTTTCACTTATGTATGCTTACAGCGAGAATTTCATTCTTGTGCTTTCACATGATGAGGTTGTACATCTTAAGTGTTCTATGCTTGGTAAGATGCCTGGCGACAGAGAGGACAAGTTCAAGAATCTTAAGCTGGCATATGCATATATGTGCGGACATCCTGGCAAGAAGCTTCTGTTCATGGGACAGGAATTTGGTCAGTGGAATGAGTGGAGTGAAAAGCGTGCACTTGACTGGTATCTGTTAGAGGATGAAAGTCATAGTGAGCTTAAGGATTTCACTAAGAAATGTCTGCATCTTAATAAGAATTATCCATGTCTGTATGCTACTGATTACAGTGGTGAAGGATTCAGATGGATTAATGCTAACGATAAGGACAACAGTGTATTCTCATTCATGAGATTAAGTCCTGATGGTAAGAAGAATCTTCTATTTGTGCTTAATTTCACACCAGTAGAAAGAGACAGCTTCAGAATTGGTGTTCCATTCAAGACTAAGTACAAGCTTGTTCTTGGTGATGATGAAGCTAACCAGAAGAAGACTCTTACAGCAGTTACAGGTGATTGTGACGGATATCCACAGTCATTGCTTGTAGACTTACATGCGTACGGAATAGCCGTATATGAGTTTAATGGTGATGTTTCTAAGGTTCAGGCATGGAAGATATAATAAAGATATTAAAGTCCCCGTATATTTGCGGGGACTTTTTTTGACTGTATGTAAACTTTTCAGAGGAGCGTTTCGTATATAATTGTAGATACAGATAATGCATTTATATTGAGGATAAAGAATGGGGGATTAATATGAAAAGGAAGATATTTACAACATTAATTGTAATTGGATGTCTTGTATGTGCTGTTGGCTGCAAGAAAGCATATGATAATAATGGGAATATGACATCGTCAGGTAATCAGAAAGAAACAACCTCACAGGGGAAGGATAGCGGTTCACAGAAGATTGAATCAGGCTTGGCGTATGAGACGGCAGCAATTATAGAGTCAGAATCAGACGGGGTAAAATATGTTGAAGAATCTGGAAAAGTGATGGATATAAAGTATCCGATGATTAATGATGCATTTTCAGATGAAGAGTTAGTCACTGGGTATAAGGTGCTAAGGAGTGGCAGTTCAGTGCAGAATACTAATGAGACTACAAAGTATTACAAATATGTTGTAGCTTATCAGTGGGAGGGACTTTATAATAGTGACAATATCAGTACAATAGAGTATAGCACATACAACAGCAGATGCTGGTTTGTGGATGCAGATTATTCTTTAAGTGATTTACTGAAAGAAGATAAACTGGAATCGCAAAATATTACCGTTGAGAATAACGATACTGAGAATTTAAGGCTCGCAATGTTTGTAGAACTTCCAACACTTAAAGAAGCATGGTATGGATACAGACAGTCACCACAGACCGAGAATGAAGCAATATGTGACATACTCAATAATGTTATTATAACTGCAGATGTGACATACAAAGACGGAACGAAGAAAACCGATTATTACCGTCTGGAGACATTAAACTCTTCCGGTACATTAATGAATATATACAGATTAATACCATAATAAAAATGCGCCACCAGATTACTTTACTGGGGCGCATTCTTATTATAATCTACGTCTTCTTCTGTTATAGTGTCTTCTCTGGCGTTTTCTTCTGGCATGTTCTTCAATAATATAGATGATGAACAGGATAACAGCTCCTATGCCAACGATTACCCAGATATTAATCTTAATGCATGTCTTAGGTTTATAAGTTGATGTCACATCATTATTAATATATGGAAGCTGGCTGCCTGTATTGGTGCCGGCTGCAGATATATTAAGAGTTGTAGTTCCTACGGTATTATCGTTGTACAGAAACTTAAGATGTGTTGTCATAACACCGTTTTCGTTAGTCATGTCATAGTTATCATCAACCGTCATAGTTACATTTGACAAAGAACTCTTATTAGGTATTGTGATAAATGAAGCATTGAGTCCGAAGTTAAGTGAAAGTGTTGAGAAAACCGCTGAGTTGTAATAGTTGTCGTTAGAGAACATAGCTCCAAGCTGGCTTCCTGTTGTTGTCGACTTCTGGAAATTCGCAAATCCCCAGTCAAAAAGGGTTCTTGTATCAACATATCTTATCTCATCAGTTGCTTCCTTAAATACAACGCATATAAGACGCATGCCGTCTTTTTCTGCAAATGTAACAAGTGTATTCTGCGATTCATCAGTATATCCGGTTTTACCGCCTTTGCAGTACTCATAGTAATAAGCCCTGCCTTTCAACATCTTGTGTCTGTGTTTTATTGTACGCTGTGCAGACATATTAGTTGCAGGAATTACATATGCATCGGCAGTAGAATCTATACTTACGAAAGAAGCGTTGTTATAGCAGCCTCTTGCAATCATAGCCATATCATATGCTGTTGTGTAATGGTCTGTATTAAACAATCCGCTTGCGTTAGCAAAATGTGTATTCAAAGCACCAAGTTCTTTAGCCTTGGCATTCATCATGTCTACAAATGCGTCTATAGAGCCGGCAACATGTTCACCAAGTGCATATGCCATCTCGTTGGCAGAATACAGCAGAAGTCCGTGTAGAAGCTGGTTGACAGTAAACTGTTCACCGGGCTTCGAACTTAAGTTGGCATCTTCATATACATTGATTGAATTAGCCGCAGCCTGTGAAAATGTTACAACATCATCCATGTTACAGTTCTCAATTGTAAGAAGACCTGTAAGAATCTTGGTTGTGCTGGCTGGATAACATTTTTCATGGGAGTTCCTCTCAAAAAGAATGGAACCTGTATCAGCATCAATAAGAATACAGCTGCTTGAGTTGACCTCTGGTGCATCCGGCCAGACAGCCTCTGTACTGGTCGTATCAGCCTCGCTGTAGACTTTGTTATATGTCGCAGCCAAAGTATCTGTCGCAAATGCGGAGCACACCAAAACAGTGGCAGATACCGCGCTGGTTATCTTTATAAGTAATCCTTTAAGAAAATGCTTTTTCATTATATGGATAATTCCTCCGATTAATAAAATATACAAATACATTGTAGCTTAGGATTGTCTATAAGTAAACCCCGCTTGGCAAAAAGTGATATTTATGGTAAATAATATATATATAATTCAGACTTGGTAAGTGTCCGTATGTGTGTGCAACAAATGCTTTCAGGATGACTTCGCTTAGCAGCATTAACTCCTGCACAGCTTGTCATATTCAAGCATTTGCCGTACACGCATACGGACACTCAGCAACTCTGAGTAAATAAAAGATAGGAGTAACGTATGAGACTTAGAAATGTACCTGGAGCAAGGGAAGTAATGATAGAGAATAAATATGTGTTTACAGAGCCTGAAGGCATGAAAGGCACATGGTCAGAGGTGTTTGGTAATGATAATCCTGTCCGTATCGAGATTGGTATGGGAAAAGGCACATTTATAACAACACTGGCAGCTAATAATCCTGATATTAATTATGTGGGTATCGAGAAGTATTCAAGCGTGCTTTTAAGAGCCGTTGAGAAGCAGGACGAGCTTGAGCTTCCTAACTTAAGATTTATCAGAATGGACGCAGAGGCTATATGCGAAGTATTTGGTGAGAATGAGGTTGACAGAATATACCTTAATTTCTCAGACCCATGGCCAAAGGACAGACATGCGAAGAGAAGACTTACATCAAGACAGTTCATGGCAAGATATGACGTCATATTAAAGCCAGACGGACAGGTGGAATTCAAGACTGATAATAAGGATTTATTCGACTTTTCATTAGAGGAGATTAAGGAGGCAGGCTGGGAGCTTCCGGTTGTAACATTTGACTTACATAACGACCCTGTGCTTAACGAGGGCAATGTAATGACAGAGTATGAGACAAGATTTTCACAGATGGGCAATCCTATATGTAAACTTGTTGCAGTAAGAAATCATTAATTATAAATGCATATACTATATAAAGGCTTTGGGAGAAATGTTGTGAAGAATAGAGCATTTGCAAGGAAAGTATCAGAAGTGATGTATGTGCATAAAGGAGCGAATTACAGAGTGGTAAAGTTTAAGAATTCCCTCGACGATGTCGTGAGAATTCTTAATACCAAGAAATAAACCAGATTAAAGGTCATCGGGCGAGTCATAAGGCTGCACGGTGACTTTTCTTTTATCCAGAAAATGCTGTACTATGAGGTTTAACAGATAGCTTAATACAGCAAATACCGGAACACCGAGGAACATTCCGATTACGCCGAACAGTGCACCGCCGACAGTTATTGAGAACACAACCCATACAGGCTTAAGTCCTGTTGTACTGCCGATAATACGAGGTCCGATGAGCAGGCCATCAACCTGCTGGATGCAGATAATCATAATTACGAATATAATGAGCTTGATAGGGCTTGCAATAACGATAATTACGCCGCCAATCACGCCGCCGATATATGGTCCGAAATACGGAATCATGTTCGTTATACCGACAATAACGCTTATAAGCACTGCATAAGGCAGCTTAAGAATCATCATTACAATAAAGCATATAATCATGACAATAATTGAGTCAAATGATTTACCTATAATATAATTAATGAAAATGCTTGCACAGTTCTTGCAGATAATTCGTGTATTGTCAGCTGTTTTCTTAGGAAGAACAGCGTATAAGAATCTCTTGAAATGATAAAAGATATTCTTATTATCAGAAATCATGTAGACAGACACGATAATTGCAATAACGAGGTTCAATACACCTGAAAGAATTGCCATAGATGTATTGAGAATGTAAGGAACAATATTGCCAAGTGCTCCAGTCAGGTAATCGACGAGCTTAGGAAGTGCATCTTCAATCTTCTGATTGATAAAATTATAATCAATAGAAGAGTTGGCATGCTTATTCTCAAACTCAGTGAACCAGTTGCGGATGTTGTCGTACCACACAGGCGCCTGATTGGCAATCTCTGTAATACTCTTGTATATCTGTGGCACAACGAAACCTATTAATACTGCAAATGCACCGACAGCAAGCAGGTATGCAACAAGAATAGAAAGCATTTTGGCAGCCTTCTTAGACTTGATATGACATACACCCATGAAAAACTTGTTATAAAGAGCTTTAATAAAAGGATAAAGAACAAGCGCAATCATGGCACCGGTAAGGAATGGCGACAGTATATGGAATATATTGCCAAGTGACTTAACGGTTGCAGGCCAGTTACCGATGAACTTATATATAAGAATTGCGCCAAGAACAAAAAGCAGACCATATATAACAATGGTAAAATACTTACTGTTAGGCTGGAACACATTCTTGGCGACAGCTTTGTCAGGTTTAGGTGGCTGTTCCTGCTCAGAATCAAGATCAACAGCCTCAATCGGAATATTATCGACATGTTTTGGCTGCGGTTCAAAATTTTTTAACTTCATATCAACCCTCTTTTCTTAATAAATGTATATTAAATATAAATATTTTCTCTTAAAATCGGGAATATAATAGAATTATAAGGGTTATAAA
>CAVBPJ010000060.1:0-15869 GCA_963597265.1 Evtepia sp.
AATTTGATTATGTATATAGACCAAGGAGGATATAATGGTTGTTTTATTAGCGGGTGGAGCTGGATATATAGGCTCACATACAGCAGTTGAATTGCTTAATGCAGGACATGAAGTTGTTATTGTTGATGATTATAGTAACAGTTGTCCGGAATCTATAAAGAGAGTTGAAGAGATTACTGGCAAGAAGGTGGTTTCTTACGAGGCAGATGTTAAAGATAAAGAAGCTATGCAGAAGGTTTTTGCAGAGAATCATATAGATTGTGTTATACATTTTGCAGGTCTTAAGGCAGTAGGTGAGTCAACAAGATTACCAGCCAAGTATTACCGCAATAATATTGATACAACACTTACTCTTATTGAGTGTATGAAGGAAGCAGGAGTTACTAAGATTGTATTCTCATCTTCAGCAACTGTATATGGAGACCAGAAGCCACCATATAATGAGACAATGCATAAGGGTGACTGCACTAATCCATATGGATGGACTAAGTCTATGATGGAGCAGATTCTTACAGACTGTGCACAGGCTGATCCTGAACTTACAGTTATATTACTCAGATATTTCAATCCTATCGGAGCACATTCATCTGGAAAGATTGGTGAAGATCCACAGGGAATTCCTAACAACCTTATGCCATACATATCACAGGTAGCTGCAGGTGTAAGAGAGCAGCTTACTATATTTGGAGGAGATTATCCAACTCCTGATGGAACATGCAGAAGAGATTACATTCATGTTGTTGACCTCGCATGTGGACATCTTAAGGCTGTTGAATATGCAGACACTCACAAGGGTGTTGAGATATTTAATCTTGGAACAGGTACTCCATACAGCGTTCTTGAAATCGTTAATGCATTCCAGAATGCTACAGGTGTTAAAGTTAATTATAAGATTGGTGACAGACGTCCTGGTGACATTCCAGATTCATGGGCAGATGCAACTAAGGCACATGAAGTATTAGGATGGAATGCCGAGAAATCATTAGAAGATATGTGCAGGGACACATGGAACTGGCAGAGTCATAATCCTCACGGATACAGAGATTAATTATTTATTGTATTAATTTTTTGTGTGTGATAGAATATAATCAATGTATATGGGAACGAACAACAGAATATTAAGATGTTACGGAGGAATGATTATGAAGAAAACAAGCCGAAGAAGACTTAATTCCGCAGGTTTCTCGCTGGTTGAGCTGATAGTTGTTATAGCTATCATGGCAGTCCTTGTCGGAGTACTCGCACCAACACTTATAAGAAATGTTGAGAAATCAAGAAGAGCAAGGGATATGGAGAGTGCCAGGCAGATTAATACTGTACTTACCACAGCATTGATTGAAGGAGATATTGATATTCCAGCTGGAAGAAGAAATACTGGTTATGGAGCATGGGTTATGATATGCAAGGATAAGAGCAAGGCCCCTTCTACATACAGGTATAAGAATTTCAAGACAGTATGGTGCGGCGTTGATGCGGGGATTACAGTTAATGGTACTACTACTTATGACGAAACCAATGCATCACAGAATGATCAGTTAAGAGAGATACTTGAAGAGAATGGACTAGATCTGAACAGCTTAAGATCAACAAGTGGTGGTGGTTCTAATGGCTGGGACTGGATTATTATAGAAGTATATTATGATAAAGATGGTAATCCAGGCTCAAGAATATATTCAGGTTTCAGCAATGAGAATGGTGGAATCAACAATATGACAGCCAAGACTAATATTGAGAAGCAGATGACTGGTAATTAATCATGAATTGTAATATCCGTAGAATTATATTTGCAATACTTGCAGTTATATGGATGGTTATTATATTTTCTTTTTCTGCGAGACCGGGAGAAGAATCAGAAAACCAGAGTATTAAAGCAGGAATGGTTGTGTGTCATATATTTGTTCCGGGTTTTGACGATATGAGTGAGGAACAGCAGATTCATATGGCTCAGACAATTGATTATCCTGTAAGAAAGACTGCACATGCAACGGAGTATGCACTGCTTGCCGGACTGGTATTAGGTGCGGTTACAGCAGGTGTAATTAATATAAGATATGTTGCTATATCAGCACTTATAGCAATATTATATGCGGCAACAGATGAATTTCATCAGCTCTTCGTGCCGGGAAGAAGTGGAAGAGTGACAGATGTGCTTATTGATGGCTGCGGGGCAGTTGTGGGAACTCTTATTATTATGGGAATTTCCAGAATTGTTGCCAGAATAAGACACAATAAAAAGTCTGGAATATAGTTAGTTTTTATGGGAGAAGAAGAAACCTATGAGCAGGGCAGAGACACTTGACAATGCAAAGATGACTAATGGACCGATAACAAGGATTTTATTATCATTTGCAGGACCGGTGCTTTTAGGTCAGCTTCTGCAGCAGCTTTATAATATTGCTGATGCAGCAATTGTCGGACAGTTCTTAAGCTCTAAGGCACTGGCAGCAGTCGGTGCAACTTCTTCTCTTACATATATTGTGTGTTATTTCTGTATAGGTTCATGTATAGGAATAAGTGTTCCTGTGTCACAGGCATTTGGCGCGGGAAAGAATGATGATTTAAGAAAATATTTTGTTAACGGAGTCTACTTTGCACTTGCAATTGCTGTCATTATGACAGCGGTTACAGCGTCCATGAGTGGACTCTTTTTAACGTGGTTAAAGACTCCTGAGAGTATATTTAAGGATGCACATGTGTATCTTGTTATTATATTCTTAGGACTTCCATTGACAGTATTGTATAACTTCTGCTTCGGTCTGCTTATGGCTTTCGGAGACAGCAAGAAATCGACAGTATTTATGGCAATATCGACTGTTATTAATATATTTCTTGACCTGTTTCTTGTTGTTGTTGTGAAGTGGGGTGTTGCAGGAGCAGCGGTTGCAACTATATTTTCACAGGGAATTGCCGGTGTACTGAGTGCTATATATATCTTTAAGAAGTACAAGCTTTTATTTCCGGTTAATGCAGATGAAAGGAAGTTCCATCCGTATTACATGAAGAACATTATTAAAATGTGTATGCCGATGGGCTTACAGTATTCTATAACTGCAATTGGTGCTATTATCCTGCAGTATTATGTTAATGCGTTAGGTGAGGATGCTATTGCAGGCTTTACATCAGGATATAAGATTAAGAATCTGATTCTGTGTCCGTTAAATGCGTTGGGAACAGCCCTTTCTTCTTTTGTCGGACAGAATTTTGGGGCTAAGAGATTTGACCGTATCAGTGAAGGCTTTAAGAGAACTTTAGAGATAGGTCTTATCTACTCTGTAATTACGATGATAGTATGTTTCTTTACAGGTAAATATATGGCGCTTATATTCGTGGATGCAGCCGATACGGTTGTTGTCGGCTACACTGTGAAGTTTATAAGATATATAAGTGTATTTAATGCAGAACTGGCACTTTTATTCACTGCGAGATATTCTGTCCAGGGTATGGGATATGGCAAATATTCTATCCTTTCAGGGCTTGCTGAGATGGCGGGAAGGGCGGCTGTTGCTGTGCTTCTGATACCACATTTTGGCTTTGATGCAGTGTGCTGGAATGAGGGACTTACGTTCCTTGCAGGAATTGCAGTAATTCTGCCAATTTATATTAAACTTTTTTGCCATTTGCGTAAAAGTATGATATAATTCTTACAATTTTGGGATGAAAGAAGGATGGTCTATGTCTAAGATTATATTAACAGGTGACAGACCAACAGGAAGACTTCATTTGGGTCATTATGTTGGATCTTTAAAGCGCAGAGTTGAATTACAGAATTCAGGTGAATTCGATAAGATTTTTATTATGATTGCGGATGCACAGGCATTAACAGATAATGCTGATAATCCGGAGAAAGTAAGACAGAACATTATCGAGGTTGCACTCGATTATCTTTCAGTTGGTCTTGATCCAACTAAGTCTAATATATTTATTCAGTCACAGATTCCACAGCTTACAGAGCTTACATTTTATTATATGAACCTCGTTACAGTTTCAAGACTTCAGAGAAACCCTACAGTTAAATCTGAGATCCAGATGCGTAATTTCGAGGCAAGTATTCCGGTAGGATTTTTCTGCTACCCAATAAGTCAGGCTGCGGATATTACTGCATTTAAGGCTACTACAGTTCCTGTAGGAGAAGATCAGGAGCCTATGATTGAGCAGTGCCGTGAGATTGTAAGAAAGTTTAACTCTGTATATGGAGAGGCTCTTGTTGAACCTGAGATTCTTCTTCCAGATAACAAGGCTTGCTTAAGACTTCCGGGTACTGACGGTAAGGCTAAGATGAGTAAGTCATTAGGAAACTGCATTTACTTATCTGATACTCCTGAGGAAGTTAAGAAGAAGGTTATGAGTATGTACACAGACCCTAACCATATTCAGGTATCTGATCCTGGTCAGGTTGAGGGTAACACAGTATTTACTTACCTTGATGCTTTCAGCAGTGATGAGGATTTTGCTGAATTCCTTCCAGATTATAAGAATCTTGATGAATTAAAGGATCATTACAGAAGAGGCGGTCTTGGAGATGTTAAGGTTAAGAAGTTCCTTCTTAATGTTATCAACAAGGAGCTTGATCCAATCAGAGCAAGAAGACATGAATACGAAAAGGATATTCCAGAAGTTTACAATATCCTTAAGAGAGGTACAGAGGCAGCTTATGCAGTTGCACAGGAGACTCTTAATGATGTCAAGGCTGCTATGAAGATTGATTATTTTAATGATGCAGAACTTATTAAGGTTCAGTCAGAGAAATACAGCAGAACAGAGTAATTATTTTAATTAAATATACACACGGAGGCTTTTCTATTATGAGACATTTACTTAGTCCGCTTGATTTAAGCGTTGATGAACTGGCAAGATTATTAGACCTTGCAAGAGACATTTCAAAGGATCCATCAAAGTACGGTCATGTATGTGATGGTAAGAAGATAGCCACATTGTTCTATGAACCAAGTACAAGAACAAGATTAAGCTTTGAAGCTGCCATGATTAATCTTGGTGGTCAGGTATTAGGCTTTTCTGAGGCTTCTTCAAGCTCAGCGTCAAAGGGTGAAAGTGTTGCAGATACTATAAGAGTTATCTCTTGTTATGCAGATATCTGTGCAATGCGTCATCCAAAGGAAGGTGCTCCAATGGTAGCTTCTGAATATTCACGCATCCCTATTATTAATGCAGGTGATGGTGGACATCAGCATCCTACACAGACACTTACAGATCTTATGACAATAAGAGAACTCCGTGGTTCACTTGATAACTTTACTATCGGTTTATGCGGTGACCTTAAGTTCGGAAGAACTGTACATTCACTTATAAGCTCATTAGTAAGATATAAGAATGTAAAGTTTGTACTTATATCTCCTAAAGAATTAAGAGTTCCAGATTATATCAGGGATGATGTGCTTAAGGCTAATAACTGTGATTTCGTTGAGGTTGAGAATCTTGAGCAGGCTATGCCTGAACTTGATATTCTCTATATGACAAGAGTCCAGAGAGAAAGATTCTTCAGTGAAGATGAATATTTAAGAATGAAAGATTTCTATATTCTTGACGAAGAAAAGATGGCACTTGGAAAGCCTGATATGTATGTACTTCATCCACTTCCAAGAGTTAATGAGATATCAGTTGAAGTTGATAATGATGAGAGAGCAGCTTATTTCAAACAGGTTCAGTTTGGTGTATATGTAAGAATGGCACTTATACTTACATTACTTGGTCTTGATACAGCAGTTAATCCATCATTAGCTCATGTACTTGATTCATTGGACGCATAAGGAGGAGAATTATATGTTAAATGTAGGTGAACTTAACGAAGGCTTTGTTCTTGACCATATTGAAGCAGGAAAGGCCATGATGATATACAATTACTTAGGTCTTGATAAGCTTGACTGTCAGGTTGCAATTATCAAGAATGCAAGAAGTGATAAGATGGGAAAGAAAGACATTATTAAGATTGAAGGTGGTCTTGATCTTGTCGATCTTGATGTTTTAGGATTTGTTGATCATAACATTACTGTTAATATTATTAAGAACGGTGAGATAGTAGACAAGAAGAGGTTATCTCTTCCAAAGCAGGTTACTAATATTATCAAATGTAAGAATCCAAGATGTATCACATCTATTGAACAGGGATTAAAGCAGGTATTCGTACTTGCCGATGAGGAGAAACAGGTTTACAGATGTAAATACTGTGAAGAGAAATATTCATAAAAAATATAATGGCTGCCGTTACTAAACGGCAGCCATTTGTGTTATAAGCTGTATTTAATTAAGTTCTTTAATTATCATGTTATTAGGTCTTGAAATCTTAAGTTCAGGACCGTTCATAATGATAAGACCTCTGTCGTACTTTACAGTGAAGATTGTTATAGAATTACCTTCGTTGTTCATAGACATTATGTGCTTATCATCAGGGAAAAGCTTTATGTACTTAGGATAGTCTCCACTGATTGGAAGAGAATTAAGGCTTGAAAGCTTTCCGGTCTTAGTATCAACGTTATATATTGTAACTGTGTTGTCACCTGCGTTAGAGCAGAGGAGATGCTTTCCTGTGCTGTCAAATATTATATTAGCTGCAGCACTGTTAGTCTTGTGGTCACGTCTTACAGTGAATATATTCTGTACAAGTTCGAAACGGTTCTTGTCTGAGTTCTTATCGTATGAGTACACGTTGATATAGTTCTTCATCTCACATACAACGTAAGCATACTTTCCGTCACGGCTGAATTCTATCTGTCGTGGTGCAGATTCCTGCTGTGAACGTATGATGTCATAGAGCTTTAACTTACCTGTTACATGGTTGAATTCATAAAGCTTAATCTGGTCGATTCCAGGGTCACATACACATAAGAGTTCTTCATCTGGTGTGAAAGCACTCCAGCTTATGTGTGGACGGAAATTCCTCTCAGCAACGCTGCCGATTCCCTTGTGAAATACTTCATCTGCAATAAATCCGATAGAGCCATCGGCATTAATATGCATAACTGTTATCTTGCCATCGTGGTAACCAGATACTACAAGGAATCTGTTATCACTTGTAACACATATATGACATCCGCGCATTCCGTTGATTGATGCTACGTTCATAAGTTCAATATTGCCATCGTCTAATATTGCATATGCTGAAACTCCCTGGTCGCATATAGCATATAAGAAGTTCTTATCAGGTGAAAATGTAATGAAAGAAGGATTATCAATTGCAACCTCTCCACGTTCTGTTATTCTTCCTTTAGCTACATCACAGTCATATATATGGATACCTTTACTGCTTTCGTGTGTATAGCTGCCAACATAAGCTACATATTTCTTGTCCATGATTATCCGCCTCCGTAAAACATATATATTACTATTTTATAGCATGAGGCATGGTTTTTCAATACTGGTCAGATACATTTTTGCTTAACCTTATCAGGACATATACTTACAAGTATAATATCAGGACCGATTGTGCGGATACATTTGAACGGAATGACGTATTCATAGTCTCTGCCAAGGAAACCGCATAATCTTGCCGGTCCGGGAACAATAATTGCAAGTATACATCCGGATGCGGGGTCGAAATCAATATCAATAACGAATCCTAAGATACAGCAGTCTGTATCATTGATAACTGTTTTTCCTTTAAGTTCACATAGACGCATGTAAACACCTTATTATATGCTTATATTATTATATTGCACTGGTTAACAAAGGTGCCTTTTCATGTCGCGGAGGGCACATTTTTCCAGACGGCTTACCTGTGCCTGTGATATGCCAAGGTCTTTGGCAACCTCTGTCTGGGTGCGGCAGTCAAAGAAACGGAGTGTTATAATCTGACGTTCTCTTGGGGAGAGACGGTTTATTGCTTCTTTAAGTGCAATGTTTCTTACCCATCGGTCTTCGGTGTTTTTCTTATCTTTAACCTGGTCTATTACATACAGCGTATCGCCTCCGTCATTAAATACGGGTTCATATAATGATATTGAAGGGGTGACAGCTTCAAGTGCTATTACAATGTCAGCTTTTGAAATCCCTATTTCTTCTGCAATCTCTGTGATAGAAGGTTCTTTCAGGTTCCTTTTCATAAGGTTTTCGCGGGTTGTTATCGCTTTGTATGCGGTATCTTTTAATGAACGGCTTACCCGTATTGTACTGTTGTCACGCAGAAAACGTTTGATTTCCCCGATTATCATTGGAACAGCATATGTTGAGAATTGTACATTTAAAGTTATATCAAAGTTGTCGATTGCTTTAATCATTCCTATGCAGCCTATCTGGAACAGGTCATCAAGATTCTCGCCGCTCTGGCTGAAACGCTGGACGATGCTTAATACAAGTCTTAAGTTTCCTTTTATAAATGTTTCTCTTGCCTGTGTATCTCCTGATTTTATCTTTGCAAGCAGCTCTTTTGACTGAGCAGGTTTAAGAAGAGGAAGGTCACTTGTATTGACTCCGCATATTTCAACTTTGTATCCAGCCATAATCCCTCCTTGAATATCACATTTGTTTTCTGACTTATCATTTTCGACTTATCAACATTAAAAGGATTGACATTTTGGCTGGGCTTATTCATAATTAATTTATATATTTAATTCGGAGGTAGATAGCGTGAAGTGTCCGTTTTGTGGTAAAGATAACACTAAGGTAATTGATTCAAGACCAACTGATGACAGTTCAATAAGAAGAAGACGTCAGTGTGATGAGTGTGGTAAGAGATTTACTACATATGAGAAGATTGAGTCTATGCCACTTATTGTTATTAAGAAAGATAATAACAGAGAACCTTATGACAGAGAGAAGATAACGGCCGGCATAGTAAGATCATGCCATAAAAGACCTGTTTCTATCTCACAGATTAATAATATGGTTGATGAGATTGAAACACAGATATTCAATATCGGAGAGAAAGAGATTTCAACCAAGACTATTGGCGAAATCGTTATGAGCAAGCTCAAGAATGTTGATGAGGTCGCTTATGTAAGATTTGCATCTGTTTACAGAGAATTTAAGGACGTTGATTCATTTATGGAAGAGATTAAGAAGATTCTTAAGTAATATATCAGAAGCAGATTAAAGAAAGGCAGCATTTAGGTTATGTTTAAAAGATTCTATCCTGATATATATATTGATTCGGCTTATGACATTGATTATCAGGGACTTTATGATAAGGGCTACAGAGGAATTGTGTTTGATATTGATAACACACTTGTTGAACATGGAGCACCTGTTACAAAGCGTTGCAGTGATCTGTTTGACAGATTAAGGGCTATTGGTTTTGATACATGTATTATATCCAATAATAAGGAGTACAGGGTCAAGCCGCTTGCTGATGCCTGTGGTTCAAGATATGTGAGCAAGGCAAGAAAGCCATCACCTGTTAATTATATTAAGGCTATGGAGATTATGGGAACTGATACAGGCAATACATTTTTTGTTGGCGACCAGCTCTTTACTGACGTATGGGGAGCTAACAAGGCTGGTATCATGTCTATTCTTGTAAAGCCTATTGATAAGCATGAAGAGATTCAGATTATTCTTAAGAGAAGACTGGAATGGATTGTATTATTTTTTTATAAAAGAAGAAAACAGTAATTGTTTAAAGGAGCTTAAGTTATGGACATCAAAGGAACAACCAGAGTATGCGGACTTATTGGTAATCCGGTAGGACATTCTGTGTCACCGGCAATTCACAATAATCTTGCGCAGCTAACAGGCAAAGATATGGTTTATACCACTTTTAAAGTTGAGAAGGGTGACGTGGCGACAGCCGTTAAAGGCGCATACAGTCTTAATATTCTTGGACTTAATGTGACGGTACCACACAAATCAGAGGTTATTGATACTCTTGTTGATATTGATCCGCTTGCTAAGGCTATAGGAGCTGTTAATACTCTTGTAAGGGTTGACGGAGGATTTAAGGGATATAACACTGATATTCTTGGTCTTGCAAGGGAACTTGAAGATGAAGGCATTGAACTTGAGAATTCCAAGGTTATTATTCTTGGAGCAGGAGGCGCAGCAAGAGCAATAACATTCTTATGTTCAAGTAAGAATGCACAGTGTGTGTATCTGTTAAACAGAACTGTTGATAAGGCTGAGGCAATTGCACAGGCTGTTAATACACATTTCAACAATGATAAGGTTATTCCTATGAATATTGCTGATTATGCTGATATTCCAGGAGATGATTATGTCGTTATACAGACAACTAGCGTCGGGCTTCATCCGAATGACGAAGCTGTTGTTATTGATGATCAAGCATTTTACAAGAAGGCAGCAGTTGGTGTTGATATTATATATAATCCGGCTGAGACTAAGTTCATGAAGCTTATCAAGGCTCAGGGCAAGAATGCTTATAATGGCCTTAAGATGCTTCTGTATCAGGGCGTAAGCGCGTACGAGCTCTGGAATGACTGCAGTATTACTAAGGAAGAGGCAGACAAGGTATATAAGTGTCTTCAGAAGGAGCTTGGAATTGATGAATAACGGACATAATAATATTATTCTCATTGGATTTATGGGAAGCGGTAAGACTACATTTGGAAGATGGATTACCAGAACCCATGCAATGGAATTTCTTGATACTGACGAGTATATTGAGAATAAGTACAACAAGCTTATTAAGGATATATTCAGGGATTCCGGGGAAGAGGCATTCAGGGATATGGAGACACAGGCAGTTAAAGAACTTGCACGAAGCTGTGATAACTGTGTTATATCTGTTGGAGGAGGACTTCCGGTAAGGGAGGTTAACAGAAGGCTTCTTAAGGAACTTGGAATTGTTGTGTATCTTGAGGCATCAGTTGATGAGCTGGTAAAGCGTCTGTCTAAGGATACAAGCAGACCGCTTCTTGCAGGAGGCAACTTAAGAGAGAAGATTGAAAGTCTTATGGCTGCAAGGGAGGCTCTTTATAAGGATGCTGCTGATATTATTGTTAAAACTGATGGCAGAAGATTTGAAGATATGTATGCAGATGTTGTGACAGCTATTAATATGGGAATAATGGAGGATTGATATGAAGATACTTGTAATGAACGGACCTAACATTAATTTTCTTGGAATAAGAGAAAAGGGCATCTATGGTGAACAGAATTATGAAGCTCTTGTTTCAATGATTGAGAAGAAGGCAGAAGAACTTGGAGTTGATGTGGAAGTATTCCAGAGCAATCACGAAGGTGCTATAATTGATAAGATTCAGGAGGCATACTACAATGATGTTGATGGAATTGTTATTAATCCTGGAGCATTCACACATTACAGCTATGCGGTAAGAGATGCACTTGCATCTGTTGCAGCTATTCCTAAGATTGAAGTCCATATATCCAACGTACATACAAGAGAGGAGTTCAGACATACATCTGTGACAGTTCCTGTATGTAACGGACAGGTTGTAGGACTTGGACTTAAGGGATATTTATATGCAATGGAAGCAGTTGTTGACCTTGCAATGAAAAAGTAGTTGCCAAATGTTTATATTTATTATACAATATTAGAAGTCATTTGATTATTTAGGAGGTATACCAAAGAATGGTAGATGCAGGTAGTTTTAAGAACGGTATTACAATTCAGTATGAGAACGGAATTTGGCAGGTAATCGAATTCCAGCATGTTAAGCCTGGTAAGGGATCACCTTTCGTTAGAGCTAAGTTAAAGAATATTATTTCTGGTGGTGTTATAGAGAATTCTTTCAGACCAACTGAGAAGTTTGATCTTGCACACATCGACAGATCTGAATATCAGTATTTATATGCTGATGGTGATCTTTACAACTTCATGAACACAGAGACATATGACCAGATCGCATTAAGCGCTGATCAGGTTGGTGATTCTCTTAAGTTCGTTAAAGAGAACGAGATCGTTAAGCTCTGTTCACATGATGGTAATGTATTTGCTATCGAGCCACCTATTTCAGTTGAGCTTGAGATTACAGAGACAGAGCCAGGTATCAAGGGTAACACAGCAACAGGTGCTACTAAGCCAGCTATCGTTGAGACAGGAGCTAAGATTATGGTTCCATTATTCGTTAACCAGGGCGATAGAATTAAGATTGATACTCGTACAGGTGAGTACACATCAAGAGCATAATTTATTATTTATGTATTATTAAAGGCTGTCATGCAGATGCATGGCAGCCTTTTTTGCGCGAGTAAGATTTAACCTCTTGCCTGGAATGTTGTACAGACTGTATCATCCTCAGTTACAGCCTTTATACCTGATATGTCTACATGGTCAGCATCACATTTTTTATTAGTGTTATATATGCAGTTAGTTGCTTCACATGAGATAGATAAAGAATCTTTAGGAAGATGGCACATATTAGTTGCGCCTGGTTTCTGATGCTCATAGTCACCACAGCATGTTTCACCACATCGGCATGCAGAGCTTCCTTCTACACAGATTGAATTAAGACAGCACTGGTTGTCACAGTTATGCACGCAAGATGCAGCATTACAGTTAAGATTACCCATAATATAGCTCCTTTCAAAAAACAATTATGACCGCCATGTTGTAATTAACATAGCGGCCATATTATTGTTCCCTGAATATTATCTATTATGCAGGGTGATTATTTAATGAAAGAAAATGAGAATTTCTTCGTCTTAACATTGAAGTATCTGAAAGAAACTTTAGCAATTATCTTGTCTTTAGATACGAATGTATTAGTCCAGTATCTGGAATCTTTGGAGTTGTTACGATTGTCTCCTAACATAAAATACGAACCCGAAGGTACAACATATGTCAGGTCCTCACCATCACTGTTCATTGGCTCACGGATATAATCCTCTTCAAGCATCTCGCCATTAACATAAACGTGACCATTCTTGATATTAATAACATCCCCGGGAATTCCGATAACTCTTTTAACGAAGTTCTGTGACTCATCATCAGGGTACTTAAATATTACAATATCACCACGTTCAGGTTCATGGAACAGATATGCCAGACGGAAACCGATAAGTCTGTCGCCGGTAAGAATAGTATTCTCCATGGAACCAGAAGGAACCTGTGCATTAACTATAATAAATCTGGTAAATAAAAATGCAACTATGATGGCAACGGCAAGAATCTTAACATAGCTTAATATTTCCTGACCGATACTTTCTTTATGGTCCTTGCGTACAGGAGCAGCAGGTTCATCACTGTAACGTGGAATATCATAATCATCGTAATCCTCGTCATCATCATAAGAGTAATCGTCATCAATATCATCTAAGAATTCTATACCGTCATCATATTTGGCTTTAGTATCATCGTCATAATCGTTGTAATTAAAATTAGTCATGTTATATATTTCCTTATTGTTATATAAGACAATGATAGTTTAAATAGTACTATTTTGCAAGTAATTCCATGATTTTATTGCTTCTTGCAATAAATCCAGTCATCTGTTCAGGAGAGAGTGGTGCATGACTAAGCATAGCAAGGTCATAGAGCTGTTCACATATAATCTTAGTATTTTCTCCATCTGCATGTTCTGCAACATATTTAACAAGATCATTGTTGGCATTAAGTACAAGAGTCTGGCCTTCAGCACCAAACATTGCAGGATCCATGCCAGCCATACCATACATCTTCATCATATCCTGCATACGTCTGCTTTCCTCTGAGAGAGTAATCATTGAAGATATAGATGCATCCTTTAATTTCTCAACATTAACAGTTAAATTCTCTTTGCCAAGAGCATCTTTGAAAGTCTTAGAGAGCTTTTCAGCCATGTCCTTCAACTCGTCTTTAGAAGTCTCTTCCTTAAAGCTGTCTGAAAGATCTGCATCGATACGCTTGAACTTGAGATTCTCATTCTTAGATTCCATGTTAGTGATGAATGGCTGGTCAATGTTATGAGTAAGAATTACAGCATCAATACCTTCGTTCTTAAACATGTTGATATACTGGCTCTGCTCAACTTCATCTGTTACATAGAATATTGTATTTTCGTGTTTTTCTTTGTTCGCTTCGAGACATTCCTTAAGAGTTAAATATTTGCCGTCAAGATTCTTGAATATGATGTAATCGTTCATCTTCTCAGCAAATTTTTCGTCCTTTAAGCAGCCAAACTTGATGAATGGATTGATGTCATCCCAGTATTTCTCGTAGTTCTCTTTATCTGTCTTGCACATGCCAGAAAGCTTGTCGGCAACCTTTTTAGTGATGTAATCAGATATCTTCTTAACAAATCCATCGTTCTGAAGTGCTGAACGTGATACATTAAGTGGAAGGTCAGGGCAGTCAATAACACCTTTAAGAAGAAGTAAGAATTCTGGAATAACTTCCTTGATGTTATCTGCAACGAATACCTGATTGTTGTAGAGCTTTATGGTGCCTTCGATAGACTCATATTCTGTGTTAATCTTAGGGAAGTAGAGAATACCCTTAAGATTGAAAGGATAATCCATATTAAGGTGAATCCAGAATAATGGCTCCTTATAATCGTGGAATACCTTGCGGTAGAATTCCTTGTAATCTTCATCTGAACATTCATTAGGATGCTTTGTCCAGAGTGGGTGGATGTCATTGATTGCAACTGGTCGTTTAACAATCTTAGCCATCTTCTTGGCTGGAACTTTCTCAACAGTTTCTTTAGTTCCATCTTCTTTCTCAACTTCTTCTGTAACAGCGTCCTTTATAAATGTATCAAGAACTGTATCCTTTTCTGTAACTTCTTCCTCAGGAATCTCTTCAGTCTGTTCTCCGGCATCTTCGTTAGTTACAAAGATTGGAACCGGCATGAAAGAGCAGTACTTGTCAAGAACTTCTTTAGCCTTATATTCGTTGGCAAATTCATAGCTGTCTTCATTGAGGTAAAGAGTAATCTCTGTACCAGGAGTTGCTTTAGTTCCCTCACTTATATCATATTCAGTTCCCCCATCACATGACCAGTGAACTGATTCAGCACCGTCCTTAAATGAAAGAGTATCAATAGTAACCTGGTCAGCAACCATAAATGCTGAGTAGAAACCTAAACCGAAATGTCCGATAATCTGGTCATCATTAGCTTTATCCTTGTATTTCTCAAGGAATGCTTCAGCACCAGAGAAAGCAATCTGGTTGATGTATTCATCAACTTCTTCTTTAGTCATACCGATACCATTATCAATAATCTTGATTGTCTTATCTTTGGCAGAAAGCTTAATCTCAACCTTATAATCAATATCGTCTGGAGCTTCGTATTCTCCAATCATTGAAAGCTTCTTGAGTTTAGTGATAGCATCGCATGCATTAGAAACTAACTCTCTATAGAAGATATCATGGTCAGAATACATCCATTTCTTGATGATAGGGAAAATATTCTGGCTGTTAATAGATAAATTACCATGTTCTTTTGACATAATATTTCACTCTCCAATCTATATAGTATTAAACTAAGTGTTAATTTAATACACCAATAAACAGAAGTCAAGCAAAAACTAGCACTCGAAGATAAAGAGTGCTAACAAAAAACCGCCTGTGCGTGTAAACAGGCGGTTTTGCGGGATTTATTAAATAATTCTAAACTATTCTTCATAGGAAATATCAGCATCTGATAAGAAATTGAGAATATATCGTTCAAATGCTTCATCAAGGGAACGGTCAAGTGTAAAGGTGCTAAGAGATGATGCTGTTGTCATGGTTACTGAACCATCCTGATAGCGTACATTAAGAAATAACCCGTTGACACAGTCAGGGTCAAAGTTAAGGTCATTCTCAAGTATCAGCTTTGCAACGACAGCTTCAGGCAATACAAATGTAATCTTTAAAAGTTCAGGAACTTTCCTGCCTTTAATTATGCTGAATGCGAATGGTTTAATATTCTTCCATGAAGTATATCTTGCAGAAGGCATGGAATTAAGCTCATCTTCATTGTAAAAGTGAGTGTTAATCTTTCCGTCTATTGTATAACTGCAGCCAGTGCATATATAGG
>CAVBPJ010000061.1:0-14912 GCA_963597265.1 Evtepia sp.
GGTATGTATGGCTGAGAATAGGAATACTACACAGGTTAATATGAGAATTCCCGGATCAAAACCTGCTCCGAGAAACAGAGGCGCAGTTGTTGAAAAGCCTGTTAACGGCAAAGAAACATTTATGCGTCTTATGCAGTATTTCGCTAAAGAAATACCTGTAATTATTGCTCTTTTCATTGCTGTAGTTGTAATGGTTGTATGCTCTGTCTATGCTCCAAAGCTTCAGAGTCAGGCAATTGATTATATTTCTTTAAGAAAATTTAATAATTTAAACCATATACTTATCTTCATGTTGGTGGTATACATAATATACAGTATATGTACATTTATACAGACAAGACTAAGTGCCATATTAAGCCAGAGAATTGTTAAACACATGCGACAGGATCTTTTTAATAAGATTGTCGGTATGTCGGTTAAGTATCTTGACCAACATTCACATGGTGACATTATGAGCCGTATGACTAATGATGTCGAGAATATCTCCAACACTGTATCACAGTCTATGAGTTCCTTATTCTCAGGAGTTCTTACTATTATCGGAACTGTTATTATGATGGTGGTTTTATCTCCACAGCTTGCATTATGTTCCTGTGCAACAGTGATTCTTACTATATTGGCAACTAAGAATTTATCTAAAGCCATGAGAAAATTCTATTCCAGACGACAGGTTCTTTTAGGCCAGCTTAATGGAACTGTTGAGGAGATGGTCACTGGTATCAAGACTGTTACAGCATTTGACAGACAGGATAATGTATGCAGTGATTTTAACAAGACTTCTGATGAACTGACTAAGGTTGGTATTAAAGCTGAGATTCTCGGCGGTTCTATGGGACCTGTCATGAATGTTATTAACAATATCGGCTTCGTCATTATTGCCGCAGCCGGAGGATATTTTGCAATTAAGGGATATGTATCTATCGGTGTAATATCAGCATTTATCGTATATGCCAAGCAGTTTGGCAGACCTATTGACGAGCTTGCCAATATATGGGGACAGATTCAGACTGCAATAGCCGGTGCTGAGAGAGTATTTGCCGTTCTTGACGAACCTTCCGAGGATAAATCCGGCGAACTTACTATGGATAATTCTACCGGTAACATTGAATTTAATCATGTTGATTTCTCTTATATACCTGGTAAACAGGTATTGTATGATTTCAACCTTAAGGTTAAAGCCGGACAGAAGGTAGCGCTTGTAGGAAGCACAGGAAGTGGCAAAACCACTGTTGTCAATCTTCTTATGAGATTCTACGATATTGACAATGGCAGTATAACCATTGACGGTGTTAATATCAAAGATATCAACTGTGAGAATCTCAGGAAGAATACTGCCATTGTATTACAGGACACTGTTCTTTTTGCTGATACTGTAAAGAATAATCTTTTATATTCAAAACAGGACGCATCAGATACTGAAATTATTGCTGCCGCGAAGAAAGCCAACTGCCATAATATGATTATGCATCTTCCTGACGGTTATGATTCCATGCTTGCCAAAGATGGACAGAATCTGTCACAGGGTCAGCGCCAGTTACTTTCTATTGCAAGAGCATTTGTTGCCAGTCCTAAGATACTTATACTTGATGAAGCAACCTCAAGCGTTGATACACGAACCGAGAAAAGGATTCAGGATGCAATGACTAATCTTATGAAAAACAGAACAAGTCTTATTATTGCACACCGTCTTTCAACTATTCAGGACGCTGACATCATAGTTGTCATGGACAACGGAAGAGTCGTGGAGACAGGTAATCACGAGTCTTTACTTGCTGCCAAGGGAAGATATTATGACCTGTACATGACACAGTTTGCCGGTAAGGCAATATAATACTTTGCTGAAATAGCAATCTAATATTAAGACAAGGAGATAAGGAAACATTATGGGTAATCGCAAGCACATGAGAACCGAAAAGAAAACCGCCGTTAAAAACAGCTTTGGACGACTTCTGACTACAGGTATTTTCGTACTTATTCAGGTCGCATGGCTAGCGTATCTTTTATTATATTTTTACAGAGACTACGCATGGATTTCGTTAATAAGCACATTTATAGCAGTTGTTCTTGCACTTAAGATATATGGAACATCTACTAATTCTGCCATGAAAATGCCTTGGATAATTGTAATTCTTGCATTTCCTATACTTGGTATACTTATATACATGCTCTTTGGACGTTCAATAGTTACAAGAGCCGTAAAGAAGAAATTTAACTCAATAGAGGAATCCTATAAGAAATCTCTTTCACAGGATGAAGCTATTCTTAATGAGGTTAAAGATAAGGATATATACATTTATAACCAGTTCCATTATCTTAGTAACCATGAAGGCTATCCTGTATACAAGAATACGGATATTGAATTCTATTCAATAGGTGAGGAAGGTCTTGAAGCACAGCTTATAGAACTTGAAAAGGCTGAGAAATTCATATTCATGGAATATCATGCTATTGAAGAAGCTTCAAGCTTTGACAGAATTAAAGATGTTCTTATAAGAAAAGCCGCAGCAGGCGTTGAAGTCCGATTATTCTATGATGATGTCGGAAGTATCTTCTTCCTTAACAAGGATTTCATCAAAGAAATGCGTGCAAATGGCATTGACTGCCGTGTATTCAATCCGATTAAGCTTGCCTTCAACATGTTTATGAATAACCGTGACCACAGAAAGATAACTGTAATTGACGGTAAAGTCGGCTTCACTGGAGGCTACAATCTTGCCGATGAGTACTTTAACATTACTCACCCATATGGCGAGTGGAAGGATACCGGTCTTAAGCTGACTGGTGATGCCGTTAAGACTCTCACTATGCTGTTTCTTTCTATGTGGAATTCTATTAAGAAAACTGATGAGCCTCAGGATGATTATGTCAAATATATCAAAGCCTCTGATTACGGCTATAAGGCTGCTAATAACAACCAGTATGTTGTTCCTTACGCTGACAGCCCGCTTAATAACAACAGGGTTGCTGAAAATGTTTATCTTAATATTATTAAAAGTGCCAAGCATTACCTATACATTACAACACCATACCTTCTTATCACAGAAGAGATGTCAAGAGAACTTGCAATGGCTGCCATGCGTGGAGTTGATGTAAGAATTGTAACTCCGGGTATTCCGGATAAGAAGCTTACTTACAGCCTCACAAGATCATATTATGCAGACCTTGTAAGATACGGTGTAAGAATATACGAATACACACCTGGTTTCATTCATGCAAAACAGTGGGTTAGTGACGGAGAGGTCTCAGTTGTTGGCACAATCAACATGGATTTCAGAAGCCTTTACCTTCACTTTGAGAATGCAGCATATGTATACGGCAAGGAAACTGCTGCCGATGTACTTAATGATTTCTACAACATTTTCAGAAGAAGCGAGGAAGTAACCGCCAAGTACATCAATAAGCCGAGAATCTTAAGAATCGGACAATGTATACTAAGACTGGTTGCACCTTTGTTCTAATTGGTGTATATTCATATTTGTTATTGCGTGTGTGAGATTCAGCTTTTAATTATTTTGTCTGTGTCTGGCATATATGTTTGAACACGTTAAGAATTGCTAATTTATCGGTATTATTTTCGGCTCTTTTGATTGTTTATATTCATTCGACAGCTGTACACTTTCTCCGTAGCTGTTCGTCTGAGACACACTCTCGATTTATTGTGAGCTGTGTGGGAGTTAATGCCGCTATATACTTAAGAGCGGTGCGGGAAAGCACGTTCAAGCGGAGCGCGTTTGATTTACCGCACCGTAATAAACTTTGTAGATAGCGGCATTTACTCCCACTAAGCGAAACACTCATGAGAGAGTGTGCCTCAGGCGTACATCTAGGTGAAAGTGTTCATCTGGCGAATGTACACAAACATATGAGCCGAAAATAACACCTGATAAATTAACACAATTCTAACGAATCGTTCAAACACATATGCCAGACACAGACAAAATGACTACAATAATGACTCACACACACAATAACAAATATCAAGTTAATAAACATTTAACAAGGAGATATAATGAGAGAAGAAACTGTAACCGTGAAAATCGATCACCCCTTAGGAAGCACTGATGACGATAACCCCTCGGTGGTCTATCCTATTAATTGTGGCTATGTAGACACTGAAAGAACTGTCGGTTTTTCCGAGCTTGATAAACAGAAGGTTTATCTGTTAGGTGTTGATGTTGCTGTTGACGAATATGTTGGTGAGCTTATTGCTATTGCAAGAAGACGCGATGATTCTGAGACTGTCTGGATAATTGCTCCTGAGAATATTACTTACACAATCCAGCAGATTGAAGAAATGATATATTTTGAAGAACAGTACTATGACAGCTATGTAGAGATAGTAGACGAAGAATTATGGGATGCCTATGATGAGAATGAGCAGCTTCTTGGCTTTGATTTAAAAAGAAGTCAGGCTAAATCATTACCAGAAGGTGTATATCATGTAATTGTCAATGTATACACCATGACTAAGGATGGCAAGCTCCTTACTACCGAGCGTTCCCGTAATAAAACTTACCCATTAAAATGGGAAGTTACAGGCGGTTCTATCCTTAAAGGTGAGACTGCTGAGCAGGGTGCTATCCGCGAGTTATTTGAAGAGACAGGCATTAAGATTACAACTGATGATCTTATTCCTCTTTACAGCTATGTAGACAAGCCTAAGCATGCCATATATCACAGTTACCTTAATTTAATAAAAGAAGAAGTCCATGTCACCCTTCAGGAAGGAGAGACCATGGACTACATGTATGTTCCATATAAGGAATTTGATGAACTTGTTAATTCTGACAGATTCGTTCCGTCAGAACAGCGACGCTATAAGAATCAGGCTGTTTTTACAATACTTTCACGATTCATTCCTGATTCAGCAGCTTCTACATAAGCAATTCCATATGTTCCCGGACCTACATGAGTTCCAACAGAACACCCAATAGAGCTTACACCAACATTTCCACTAACGTCTGATATGTAAGTAAGACTCTTATTAATAAATGTTTCTAAAGATTCAGAGCAGTTGATATGACCGAACATGAAATCTCTTGTAAGACTTAATCCGTCTTCTGTGAGTTTATCATGCATAAGTTTTTCAGCTGCTTTTTTTCCTCTTGTCTTTCCAATTACAACAACTTTTCCATCTTCAATACTTACAACCGGTGTTATATGAAGCATTGTTCCTGCTAATGCAGCAGCACCTGAAAGTCTTCCACCCATTTTAAGATATTTAAGTGAACCGACAACAGCAGTAAGTTTGATATATTTTGATATCTCTGTACATGCTGCTGCAATATCAGCCACATTTTTACCAGCATCCCTTAACTTAACAGCTTCTCTTATAAGAAGGGCAGTTCCAATTGAAGCACTTCTTGAATCTACCATATATAATTTCTTTCCTGTTTCATCTTCAACATCAGAAGCAGCAAGACATGCACTCTGATATGTTCCTGATAATTCAGAAGATATGAAGATTCCAAGCACATCATCTCCGGCAGCAACAGCTTCCTCAAATACCTTTGCGAAAGTATCAGGACTCGGCTGTGAAGTCTTAGGTAATTCATCACATTCTGCAAGTCTTTTATAGAATTCTTCGTGTGTAATCTCAACTCCATCCAGGAATTCCTCTTCTCCAAATCTTACAGATATAGGAACAATCTGAACTCCCATCTTTTTCGCATCTTCTTTAGATATATCACAAGTACTGTCAGCAATAATTCTTAACATAATCATTCTCCTTTAAAACGCTTTGATATTTTGATTTTCAAAGTTTATTTATGTGAATGGTAACATGATGTGGAGCCGTTGTCAATAGTAATTTGATTATCAAAGTATCTGTATTTTCTTATATGAAAATGAATGTTCTGGATGATATACTGGTTGACATTCTGACATAAATAACATGATACCTATAAATAGTCGCATTTTTGAACTCTTTATAGGTAAAAATCAGTAATGTTTATAATAATAGTTGCAAAATAAACCTATAAAGTGATAAAAAAGCTTCCTCTTATAGGTTTTTGCTTCTGATTTCATGCGAAAAAAGCATTTTATATGAGAAAATGCAGAAAATATGCCTATAAGATGACAACTTTTTCTGAATTTATAGGTAACTAGCATTTAAAGCTATTGTTTCTGCCCTGTTAAACAGCCTTGACATAACAATTCTTAAAGGCTAAAATCTAACAGCTAGGGGACAGCCCCATCTACGAAATTCAAACAAGAGGTTTCATCAATTATGGCAAAAGATCTAACTAAGGGCAGAATTATGCCTATGTTAATTAAATTCACAATTCCACTTATACTTGGAAATATATTTCAGCTTACATATAATGCAGTTGATTCTATTATTGTCGGAAGATTTGTTGGAAAAGAAGCACTTGCAGCGGTTGGTATATGTAATCCAATAACAACACTTATTATTCTTTTTCTTAATGGTTTATGTATGGGTGCAAGTATTCTTATGGGTAATTATTTCGGTGGAAAGAAGATGGATACACTTTCCCGCCAGATAAGTACAACAATGATATCAGGTATGATATTCTCACTAGCACTTACACTAATTGCTATAGTATTTACAAGACCAATTCTTATGCTTGTTCAGGTTGACAGGTCAATCATGACACTTACAACACAGTACTTAAGAATAATCATGTTAGGACTTGTATTTACATTCCTTTATAACTTCTTCTCAAGCACATTAAGAGCATTAGGGGATAGCGCAACGCCTCTGTATTTCCTTATCATAAGTGCCATTTTAAATGTATTCGGAGACCTTTTCTTCGTTGTTGTCTTAAAAGCAGGAAGCAACGGATGTGCAATTGCAACTGTAGTAAGTGAAGCACTTTGCTGTGTATTCTGCATGATATATATTAAGTTCAAAGTACCTATTCTCTGTCTTGGTAAGAAGTGGCTTGTATTTGACCGCTCACTGCTTAAGAAAACAATAAGCTACGGCTGGGCATCTGCCATGCAGCAGGCTACTGTACAGCTTGGTAAAATAGGAATACAGGCTATTATTAATACAATGGGGGTTTCGGTTTCAGCTGCATTTGCAGTAGTAAACAGAATCGATGACTACGCATATACACCAGAGCAGAACATTGCACACGGAATGACAGCAATGATGGCACAGAACAAAGGTGCTGGAAGAGATGACAGAGTAATCAAAGGCTTTAAAGCCGGTATTGTTCTTGAAATCATATACGGAATATTCATATTCTTTGTGTGTTTCGTATTTGCAAGACCGCTTATGAAGCTGTTCACTTCTGATACAGAGGTTATAAGACACGGTGTAATCTACCTTAAGCTTATCTCTGTAATGTACATACTTCCAGCTATCACTAATGGTATTCAGGGATATTTCAGAGGTATAGGTGACTTAAAAATCACCCTTCTTTCAAGCTTTATTAATATGGGAGTCCGCGTGCTTGCCGCAATCCCGCTTGTATTTGTATTAGGTATGGGTATAGAAGCACTTCCATTCTCTTACCTTGCCGGATGGATTGGCATGCTTATTGCGGAAGTGCCGTTGCTTGTTAAGAATTACAAAGCATATATTAAAAGCATGAGATAATAAGAACAGAATTCCAAATCTGCGTTAAATAATCCCCTCACAAAGCATCAACCTTGTGAGGGGATTATCTTATCTCATCTTCTAAACATTTTTCTTTCTCATTAACAACGCGCCAATACCTATAAGTACCAAGCCTATTACACAGCCGGACACTAAAGTGATAAATAATACATTTCCATTAATACTAAGAGTTGTGCTCCAGTCAGACAGATTCATATTGCTTATAGCAAGCACCTTATCTTTATAGAGAATAAACTCAAGAAAATCATCAGCAAAAACAGTCCATAATACAGATATTATCGTACTAATTCCGGCTCTCATCAGTCCATGAACAGGAAGATATCTGATTACCAGAAATACAAGCCATACACCAAGCATAAGTACAACAGCTACTGTATATCCGTCCTTCATACCTGTAAATCCAGAATGATAATACGCTATAAACATTGTAAGGAATAGCCACAATGTGTCCCACGTCATTGTTATAAGTGCTTTCTTGTCACTAAGTACCGGTGGAAGTGACACAAGACATATGACTATCGGAAACAGCACTATTGATATACCAAATACTGTAGGTATAGCCCATAAAAGGAAGTTTCCTCCGCCATTCATCCGGTCAACGAAGAACAATATAAGCATAAGCGAAGCAACGCCTGCAAGAATACATTTTAACAGGCGGTTACTAGTGGACATAAGCGGAACTACCGTAAGTGCTGCAACAAGCATCATAGAAGCAGTAACAACAGAAAATACACCTAATCCCATACCAGTTGCAAGCTGTACTATAAATGTAATGACAATCGGAAGCAGAAGTATTGCCGCAATCACAACTCCCGCCTTGTATGCTGCATTGCGCTCTTTCTTTGCATGTCTTTCAAGTACTCCCTTTGATTCCTTTGCAAGCACTTCATCAACATTGTTTTCCTGTAATTCATTATATATCTTCTGGCAGTCACTACAGCCTGCCAGATGCTTTTCAACAAAGCTGCAGCTTGCTTCACTGCAGGCTTTGTCATAATAAAGGGGCAGTAAGTCCTGCACGATTTCACATTCTTTATTACTCATATCTAATCAATCCTTTCCTTTATTTTCAGTCTGGCCCTATGATAAGTTACTCTGGCCCAGTTCTCAGTTTTTCCAAATACCATTCCAATCTGTGCAAATGTGAGTTCGCCGAAAACTCTTAACTGAAATACTTCCTTATACGGCTCCGACAGTTCATGAAGAACCATATGAATCCTCAAAGCAGAGTCCGTATCAGAAACTTTATCCGCCAAATCAGGTGTCTGCTGCGGCAAAGCTTCGTCAAGTTCAGTAAATTTTCCATTCTTCCGACACTCATCAATTGCCAGATTTTTTGCAATACTACACAGCCATGTGAGCTCACCCGCCTTGCCCTCGTACTGCCGTTTGGCGGTCATGGCTTTGTAGAATGTATTCTGTGTGATTTCCTCAGCGAGAGACTGATTCTTTACTATCGTAAACACATAAGAATACACCTGCATATAATAGGAATTGTACAATTTCTCATAATTCAGAACTGGTCACCTCCTTCCGTCTTACATAGGTTAGACGCACGAAATGGATTTTCGTTACAACATTTTTCAAAATATTTTATAGAATTTTTTAAAATGTGTCAAAAAATGTATGCCAAAGGTACAGGCAGATGTGTTATTATACATATTGAATTTGATTCAGGAGAATTTAGACAGATTATGATTAGAAAAGAACAGATGCGTCTATACGCAATCACAGATACAAGCTGGCTTAATGGAGCCAGTCTCACTGATGTTGTTGAAAATGTATTAAAAAACGGAGCTACATTTTTACAATTAAGAGAAAAGAATGCCACACATGAGGAAATTGTTACCAAAGCAAAGGCAATTAAACCAATTGCGCGAAAATATGGTGTTCCATTCGTTATTGATGATGATGTGCAGGCTGCGCTTGAAGCAGATGCAGACGGAGTACATATCGGACAGAGCGACACTGACTATATGACTGCAAGAAGTATTCTTGGAGATAATAAAATTATTGGTATGACTGCCAAGACAGTAGAACAGGCGGAAGAAGCCGAAAGACTTGGTGCTGACTATATTGGCACTGGCGCTGTATTTGGCTCAAGCACTAAGAAGGATGCTGTATACATGCCGCGTGAACGACTGATTGAAGTTGCCGGTTCTGTTAATATCCCTGTCGTTGCAATCGGCGGTATTGATTATGACAACTGCGGAGAGCTTGCAGGCACTGGTGTTGACGGAATTGCCGTTGTTTCAGCTATATTTGCTGCCAATAATCCGGGACTTGCAACGAAAGAGCTTTACTTAAAGACAGGCAGTGTATTAAACTATCACAGAGATTTCATATTTGACATGGACGGAACTATTCTTGATTCCATGCCTTACTGGAGAAATGTTTCCAAGGAATATGCCATGCAGTATGTGAACAAGCTGCCTGATGACTTTGACGAGCGTACTTATGTAATGGACCTTGACGAATGTTCTGCTTATTTCCGTGACGAATTAGGTATAAAAACTGACGCAGCTGCCATACGACAAGCCGCTGTGGATATTATGACAAAACACTACAGCAATGATATTCCAGCTAAAGACGGCATGCTTGAATTAATCAGACGCGAGCATGAAGCCGGTTCCCATATGTGTATATTTACAAGCTCAGACAGAGTCTGTGTTAATGCAGCACTTAACCGTCTTGGAATAGCTGACTGTTTTAATAACATTTTTACTGTATATGATATTCCATATAACAAGAAGAATCCGGAAAGCTACAAGCTTATCGCTGAGAAAATGCATTTTAAACCGGAAGAAACATGGGTATACGAAGATGTACTTCACGGTATAGAATCAGCCAGACAGGGCGGATTCAAAATATGTGCAGTATATGATGAGGATTCTAAAAAACATTGGAATGAAATCTGCGCGCTTGCAGATGAAATCAGGGATATAAGAAATAAGGAGTAATAATGAAGAAGAAAGTTGTTGTCGGCATGTCAGGGGGAGTTGATTCCTCTGTTGCCGCTTATCTATTAAAGGAACAGGGCTATGATGTAATAGGTGTGACTATGCAGATATGGCAGGACGATGCAACAGAAGCAGCTGAGAACGGCTGCTGTGGTATCAGTGCTGTTGACGATGCAAGGCGTGTTGCCGGTCAGCTTGACATTCCATATTATGTAATGAATTTCAAGAATGAATTCAAATGTAATGTAATTGACTACTTTGTTGACGAATATAAAAAAGGCCGTACACCTAATCCATGTATTGCCTGCAACCGCTATGTAAAGTGGGAGTCACTTCTTAAGAGAAGCCTTGAAATAGGTGCTGATTACATTGCAACAGGGCACTATGCAAGAATCCACCAGCTTCCTAATGGAAGATACACTATATGCAATTCAGTAACTGCCAAGAAGGACCAGACTTACGCCCTTTATAATCTTACACAGGATCAGTTATCACACACACTTCTTCCTATTGGTGATTATACTAAGGATCAGGTGCGTGAGATTGCCTCTAAGATTGGTATTACTGTTGCCAAGAAGCCTGACAGCATGGAAATATGCTTTATTCCTGATAATGACTACGCAGGCTTTATAACCCGTGAGACAGGCTATTCTTCTGTTCCCGGCAATTTTGTTGATGTCAATGGCAATGTAATTGGAAAGCATCAGGGCATTATCCACTACACAGTCGGTCAGAGAAAAGGTCTTGGACTTGCTCTTGGAAAGCCGGCATTTGTTGTTGCAATCCGCCCAGAAACCAACGAGGTTGTAATCGGTGATAATTCAGATGTGTTCTCACCTAAGCTTTATGCCAACAACCTTAATTTCATGTCTATACCTTCCCTTGAAGGTGAAATGCGTGCTAAAGGTAAGATTCGTTACAGCCATGAGGGTGCTATGTGTACTATAAGGATGTTTGATGAGAATACTCTTGAATGTACATTTGACGAGCCTGTTCGTGCCATAACACCTGGTCAGGCTCTTGTATTATATGACGGAGATAATGTACTTGGGGGCGGAACTATTATCTAATTTATTATTTAATTATATCATTTAATTAATAAGGACAATATTATGGAAAAACTTATATATATGGACAATGCAGCAACTACATCAACTGCACCAGAGGTTGTGTCTGCAATGCTTCCATTCTTTACTGAATATTATGGCAATCCTTCTTCTGTATATAATTTTGCACAGAAAAGCAAGATGGCTATTGAAGACGCAAGAGAAATTATAGCAGGCAGCATTGGTGCTGCTAAAAGCAACGAAATATATTTTACAGGCGGTGGAAGCGAGTCTGATAACTGGGCTTTAAAGTCTGCCGCATTCGGACTTAGAGATAAAGGAAACCATATAATAACAACCAAGATTGAACATCATGCGATTCTTAATACATGTGCATATCTTGAAAAGAATGGATTTGAGATAACTTACCTTGATGTTGACAGCGAAGGCTTCGTCTCTTTAGAAGATGTCGAGAATGCCATCACTGACAAAACAATTCTTATAAGTGTTATGTTTGCCAACAATGAAATTGGAACAATTGAGCCTGTCCGTGAAATAGGCGAGATTGCACATAAGCATGGTATTCTTTTTCACACTGATGCTGTTCAGGCCATGTGCCATGTTCCAATCAATGTCACAGAGATGAACATTGACCTGTTAAGCGCAAGCGCGCACAAGTTCCACGGTCCTAAGGGTATCGGATTCATGTATATGAAGAATTCTGCCAAGTTAGAACCTTTCATCCATGGTGGAGCACAGGAGCGTGCAAGACGCGCAGGCACTAGCAATGTTCCGGGCATTATCGGCATGGGACAGGCAGTAAAGCTTGCTTTAAGTACACTTGATAAAGATACACAGGCAATCATTAAGATGCGTAATTATATTGTTAACAGGATTCTTGGTGAAATCCCTGATGTAACTTTTGATGGTCCGGAGATTGATGCTAATGTCGATATCAACGCTGTTTCGACAGGTTCGCCCGCTGACAGTCTCAAGCGTCTGCCGTCTAACATGCATTTCTGCTTTAAAGATGTTTCTGGCGATTCTTTACTTATAATGCTTGATATGAACGGCATATGTGCATCAAGTGGTTCAGCATGCGCTGCAGGCTCAATTGACCCTTCACATGTACTTCTTGCCATAGGACGAAGCAGTGATGAAGCTAAAGGTGCTTTAAGATTAAGCATAGATAAGGATTTAACCAAAGAAGACGCTGACTATGCGATAGATGCGTTGAAGGCTGCTGTTGCAAGGCTTCGTGGGTAAACTTCGCTAGTAATCTGTACGGATAATCTGCTCAGATAATGGATAACAACTTAGTTGGCATGAATTATAATTTGAATACCTACTAACCAACTATAAATTCTTAATTGAGTAGGTCTTTATTACAGCTGATGTTACTGTAGGATAGCATAAAGACCTACTCATACAACTTTTTTATATATCTTAGTGGGTCTTTTTCGCTGTCTAGTATGTTTTAACAGTACATTTGCAACATATTTTTATGAAAATAACCCACTAAACAAGTATTAACTTCCTATTTAGTAGGTTTCTGCCAATAATTAAAGATTAATTAATGAAATAAAAGCCCACTATTTTATTACCTTATCAAAGTTTAGTAGGTTTCCGGCAAAATCCACACAATGACACAACTAATTTCAGAATTCATATCCCAATAGGTAATTCCTAGTAATCAATTACAATGCACATCCCAAAATATATTCCAAAACACCTCCCAATACACTTTTTCAAAATATTTTCAAAAAAATCACACAAACCTATTGACATAGTAGGGATAAGGGTTTATATTATCATCAACATCAAGAAAGCAATACATTTTTTGAAATAAATTAAGAAGGATGGTAATTAACTATGGCAAAGAAACCTTATTCAGAAAGAAATTTAAAGTTTGAAACATTACAGCTTCATGTAGGACAGGAACAGCCTGATCCAGTAACAGATGCTAGAGCAGTACCTATTTACCTTACATCATCATATGTATTCCATAACAGCCAGCATGCTGCTGACAGATTTGGTCTTAAGGATGCAGGTAACATCTATGGTCGTCTTACTAACCCAACAGAAGATGTATTCGAGAAGAGAATCGCAGCTCTTGAGGGTGGTGTAGCAGCACTTGCAGTTGGTTCTGGTGCAGCAGCTTTAGCTTATGCTTTCCAGGCACTTGCACATGCAGGAGATCACATCGTAGCAGCTAAGAACATCTACGGTGGAACATATAACCTTCTTGCTCATACACTTCCAGATTACGGAATTGAAGCTACATTCGTAGATCCTTTTGATTATGATGCTATTGAAGCAGCTATCAAGCCTAATACTAAGGCTGTTCAGATTGAGACACTTGGAAATCCTAACTCAGAAGTTGTTGATATCGAAAGAATTGCTAAGATTGCACATGCTCACAACATTCCACTTGTTGTTGATAATACATTTGCAACACCTTACCTTGTAAGACCTATCGAATACGGTGCTGATATCGTTGTTCATTCAGCTACTAAGTTCATCGGTGGTCACGGTACAACACTTGGTGGTGTAATCGTTGATAGTGGTAAGTTTGACTGGGTTGGAGCAGCTGATAAGTTCCCATGGCTTGTTGAACCAAATGTTTCATATCACGGTGTAAGCTTTGCTAAGGATACAGCACCTGCTGCATTCGTTACATATATCAGAGCTATCCTTCTTCGTGATACAGGAGCTACAATTTCTCCAATTCATTCATTCATCTTCCTTCAGGGACTTGAAACATTATCACTCAGAGTTGAGAGACATGTAGAGAACGCATTAAAGGTTGTTCAGTACTTAAAGGATCAGCCATTAGTTGAGAAGGTAAACCACCCTTCAATCTCTACTAACGAAGAACAGCAGGCTCTTTATAAGAAGTACTTCCCTAACGGTGGTGGTTCAATCTTCACATTTGAAATCAAGGGCGGCGCTGCTGAAGCACAGAAGTTTATTGATAACCTTGAGTTATTCTCACTTCTTGCTAATGTTGCCGATGTTAAGTCATTAGCAATTCACCCAGCAAGCACAACTCATTCAGAGTGCAACGAAGCTGAGCTTCTTGACCAGGGAATTAAGCCTAACACAATCAGACTTTCAATTGGTACAGAGAATATCGATGATATCATTGAAGATCTTGATGAAGCATTCAAGGCTTTACAGTAATATGCCATAAGTATCCTTTCCGGTATAATATATTTACATCACGAGATGACTGTCCGTATTTTGCGGGCAGTCATTTTCTTTTTATTCTTTCTTTTATATTAAATTCTCATTAGTTTAAATTTCGCTTTTGAATAT
>CAVBPJ010000062.1:0-14731 GCA_963597265.1 Evtepia sp.
CGAAATCTGATACATATTAATTTTATTAATTATTTATTTCTCAGGAGCAGTCTTTTCATACTGGATATCTTCAATTGTTTCGCTTGAAAGTCTGATAGCCTCAAGTACCACATTTTCTGCGACTCCCATGTTCTCGGCTACTTCTTTTACTGTAGGCTTTCTTCCTAATTCTTCTTTAAGACGTGTTCCCCAGTCATTAACAAGATTAACTTTATTGAGAATTTTTCCCGAAACCATATTAACATCTGTCTGCTCATCTATAAGCATATTAAGACTTCCTTCAATAAGTTCCTTAACTGCATCATCAATTCCTTTAAGGACATTAAGAAGGTCATCCTGACCTCCCTCTTTAATCTTGTCCTTCCACTCGTAATTATTAAGCCATTCCTGCTGTCCTATATATGCAGTCATAGCCAGATTAGCCTCCTGCACAAGGTCACAGGCAAGAACACCCTTTCCTCTGAATGGCTCTATCCATGAAGCAATCTTTTCAAGATAACTTTCTGTAAGCAGCTTAAGCGACTCTTTATCGTTATCTTCAACTATGTTCATAAGAAGATATGATCTTGTAACATCTGTCATAGGCTGTATTCCTGATATGTCTTCAAGATACATTTTCAGGTACTTCTCATCTTCCTCGTAATCAAGATGACTTACAATATCATCTGCAACCTTCTTATCTTCCTCTTCTTCCTTAGAAATGTGTTCGCCAGCCTCATCAGTATTATCTTCTGATGCACTTTCCATCATCTTTAAGAATTCATTATCAATGCTGTCTTCACCCTGTATCTTAATTCCATTAGCCATCAGATATCCTGAAATCATTTGGAATTTGGCATCATCTAACGCCATATCTTTAAAAAAGCTGTGTACATCTTCTCTTGTAACAATATTGCCATTAACCTTGGCGTATTCTTTAATACTTCCGACAGCTTCCATAAATGCTGCCTGGGAATCTTTATTTTCTGCCATATTATCTAACCTCTTTCAACTTAATTCGTATTGTATAATATAACACATAAGTAAGCGTTTGGTAAATGTATTATTTCAGTATACACATTTGACAAAAATAAGCCCACAGCTTATAGTTTATATAAAATATAAGAAAAGAGGAGATTTCATAATGAGAATCGCATTAATTAATGAAAACAGCCAGGCTGCCAAGAATGAGATGATCTATGCATCACTTAAGAAGGTTGCAGAAAGCAAGGGACATACAGTTGATAACTATGGTATGTACTCTGCTGATGACAAGGCACAGCTTACATATGTACAGAACGGTATCCTTGCTGCTATTCTTTTAAACAGCGGTGCTGCTGATTTCGTAGTAACAGGCTGCGGTACTGGTGAAGGTGCTATGTTAGCACTTAATTCTTTCCCTGGAGTTCTTTGTGGACATGTTGTTGATCCTTCAGACGCTTATATGTTCATGCAGATTAACGATGGTAACGCTATCGCTCTTCCATTTGCAAAGGGCTTCGGCTGGGGTGCAGAACTTAACCTCACATACATCTTTGAGAAGCTTTTCGAGGGTGAACCAGGTGGCGGATATCCTAAGGAAAGAGTTGTTCCAGAACAGAGAAACAAGAAGATTCTTGACGGTGTAAGAGCTGTTACTCTTAAGCAGGATCTCGTAGAAGTTCTTAAGGAGCTTGATCAGGATCTCGTTAAGGGTGCTGTTGCAGGTGAGAAGTTTGAAGAACTTTTCTTTGCTAACTGCAAGGATGAGAAGATTGCTGAGTACGTTAAGACTCTCAGATAATTAATCCAATATTGTACTTAAAAAGGTGCCTCCGTTAATCCGGAGACACCTTTTTCTTTAACCTCTTAATTATGCTGTTTTCTGTATAAGACCAGCTCTTGTTATTGCATATCTTACTGTCTTTCCAAGAAGTGTCGCAATAACTATCTTGGCAATATCAAATCCGATAAATGGATATACACATACCGTAAGTGCATATGTGACTGAACATTTCATAAGGTATACAAACCATACCGTACCAAATGCATATGCAATAGCAGTTCCCACTACCCATCCAAGCATTGTAAGGATAACATTTCTGTGTGAAAGCTCAATCACAGCTCCACCTATAAGTGCCATGAATATGAAACCTATAAGATATCCGCCTGTTGGTCCGAGAAGCTTTCCTAATCCGCCTGAGAATCCTGAAAATACAGGAAGTCCGACAGCACCAAGCAACAGATATATTCCATAGCTTCCTGTTCCTGCCCATATACCAAGTACAAATACTGTGAAGTAAATCACAAGATTAGTAAGTGATATTGGAATCTGACCAATTGGAACTGAAAGTGGTCCAAGAATACATGTAACTGCTGCCATCATAGCCATGAATGTCAGCTGGTAAATAGTAACCTTTTTGCTTTTCATAATTATAGTCCTCTTTTCAAATGTAGTAATACAACATTTGTTATTGTACACACTTAAAAAGCTATTGTCAACCTGTTGTTAATTCGAGTTAACATTAGGTTAACAATACATTTTCACAAGGCTACTGTAATATGTACTGTATCATTCCCGGTCCGAGCCCTGGTGTTGGTCTTGCTATAAATCCATGCTTTTCATAGAATATCTCTCTGCCCTTGGCACACATAAGGCACAACATCATTCTTGTACCCTCCTGAGTGATTCCTTTGACATAAGCTATTATATGTTCTATAAGCATACTTCCTATATGTTTACTCTGATATTCCGGTATTATTATCAAATCCTGAATATAGCTTATTACAGCCATATCTCCGACTACCCTGCCCATTCCGATAGGCTTGTTATCATCGTATACTGTAAATACTTTCACGCTGTTGTCCAATGCTCTCTGAGCCTGATTCTCATCTAACTTAATCCAGCCGACCTGTTTTCTTAATGAAAGATACACATTAACATCTTTCATATCTTCTACTATTCTTATCATAATCTTTATTTCCTATAATTTTTTTAACGAATGAATTATACTCGCTTTATTTATTAATGTCCAGTGTGCTATAATAGCAAAAAATATCGGAGGTGTGTATTTTCATGATTACGGTAGCTAAAGACAATTCTGGTGATTTCGATTCCATACAGAAGGCAGTTGATTCTGTTTCTGACAATAACAGTGAAACAATATTTATCAAAAAGGGAATATATAAAGAACGTGTTGAAATCCGAAAGAATAATATAACCTTAATCGGTGAAGATACTGACGAAACTATTATTACAGAAGGCTTCTACGCAAGAATGATTATGCCTGACGGCTCTAAACGCGGAACTTTCCGTTCTTATACCTTTCTTGTATATGCCGATAATTTTTCTGCTAGCAATATAACATTTGAAAACAGTGCCGGATTTGGCGACAATGTTGGTCAGGCTATTGCTGTATACGCCGAGGGCGACAATATCATATTTAAACACTGCAAAATTCTTGGTCATCAGGATACTTTATTCACCGGTCCGCTGCCTCTTAAAGAAAAACAGCCCGGTGGCTTTACTGGTCCTACAATAGACGGCGAGAGAAAGCTTGTCCATCAGTTATATGAGGATTGTTTTATCAGTGGCGAGATTGATTTTATATTCGGAAGTGCTGCTGCTTACTTTAAAGACTGCACTCTTTTTGCATTAAACCGACATCAGCCGGTTAATTCTTACTACACTGCACCTTCTACATATGAAGGTCAGGCTTTCGGATATGTATTTGATAACTGTACATTTACAGGCAACTGTCCTCCTAAAAGTGTTGCTTTAAGCAGACCTTGGAGAATTCACGCCAAAGTTGTTCTTCTTAACTGTGAATATTCTGAACAGGTTATTGATGAAGGCTTCACTGACTGGAACAAGCCTGAATCACACGAAACTGTATATTATGCAGAATATAATGGTCACGGTGATGGATATAAGCCTGAAAAAAGAGCAGCCTATGTTCATCAGTTAGATGAAGCACAAGCTGCCCATTATACTATTCAGAAATTTATGGAATCATGATTTGCAGTCGAGTGTGAACCAGAACTCAACTCCGTCTGAGACATTTCTGACACCATACTCCTGTCCCATCGACTCCATAATAGCCTTAACGATTGATAATCCTATACCATTACCACCATATTCTCTTGTTCTTGCTTTATCGGTTTTATAGAATTTCTCCCATATGCGTTCAAGGTCTTCATCTGCAATATTCTTACCACTGTTATATACTGTGACAGTGATTGCAGCTCCGTCTTCTGACTTTGATGTTCTGACCTCTATCGCATGTTTTCCATCACAATGGTTAAGGGCATTAGATATATAATTAGTAAGAACCTCTTCTGTCTTGTATTCATCTGCCCATACGAAATTCTGTTCATTACGGTTGTCGAATACGATACTCATGTTCTTCTGTCCTGCCCTGATTGCATTGGCATCAACTACAGAAGCTATCAGCTCATTGATGTTAAAACGCTCCATCTCCGGTTCATCATTACCGAACTCTATCTGATTAAGCGTAAGCAGTCTCTTAACCATTATATTCATTTTATTAGCCTCATCCATGATGACATCGCAATAGAATTCCATGCTTTCAGGATCATCTGTTATGCCTTCCTTAAGACCTTCAGCATATCCCTGTATCAGGGCAATCGGCGTCTTTAATTCATGAGAAACATTTGAAAGGAAATCTGTTCTCATAATCTCGAGTTTTTCTTTCTTATCGATATCCTTCTTGAGTTCCAGATTGGCTTTCTTAAGCTCTGCTATGTTCTGTTCAAGTTTCTCAGACATGTTGTTCATGCTCTTGCCAAGCAGTCCAATCTCGCCTTTATCACTGCCTTCATACCTTGCATCAAAATCCATCTCTGACATTCTCTCTGCAATGTTAGAAAGCTGTTTAATAGGTCTTGTAATATATGTTGACACAACAAATGCTGCAATTATTCCAACTATGAGAATAGCTCCACCAACATATTTGATAAGTGTTGTTGATATATTGACATTATCCTTAATTCCCTGAATTGGAGTTCTTAATATGATTGAATATCCATTGTCAAGAGTACCCCATATTTCAAGATAATAATCACCAAGTCTCTCATCATATACCTTCTGAAGAGTGTATTGGTCATTGGAACTTATTATTGTTCTGTTCTCAACAAGTGATGTACCTGACATATCAATAATATCATCAAATCTCTTCTTGTGATCCTTCTTATCATCTGCATCTGCTGGATTATCTGTAATGGAGTCATCTGCCGAATCATCTGCTGAACCACTATTATATGATTCATCGTCAGGATTCTTCGGTTCAGGAGCTTTATCAGAAGTTCCATTGCTCTTGAATATATCTCCATTAAATATACTCATACGGAGTCGCTCAATCATTGAATCATCTCCCTGGGTACTTACATATATCGTACACCAGCTGCTGTCAACAACAAGTACAGATATTCCCTTGGCTGTAGATATATTCTCCATATCAGCACACATTGTATCCTTGTCAATCTCTGAATCTGTGTACTTCTGCATAATATCGTTGACATTCTCATATGAACTTATCATGCTTTTCTGCTTACGGTTCATATACACCTTTTCAGAAAAAATGCTGTTAAAACCTATAAGCATTGCAACAAGACATGTAACAGTCGCAACCAAAAGAAGTGTAATCTTGAATTTAATAGAATGTATCTTCATCTTTCATTGCCTTCCTTATATACAGAATCAGTCAACAATAAACTTATAGCCCATGCCCCAGATAGTCTTGATGTAATCGCCTTTGTCGCCCATCTTCTTTCTTAACTTCTTAACATGAGTATCAATAGTTCTTGCATCTCCATAATAATCATAATTCCATACATTATTAAGAATCTTCTCTCGTGACAATGCAATTCCCTTATTCTCAATAAAATAAGTAAGCAGTTCAAATTCCTTATAACTTAACTCTATCTCTTCGCCATCTATCTTAACAATATGTGCGGCTTTATCTATAGTAATTCCGCCTATCTCAATTATCTCGTTACTGTCAACACCATATGCACGTCTTATAATTGCATCAACTCTCGCTGTAAGAATCTTAGGTGAGAATGGCTTTGCTATATATTCATCAGCACCGCACTCAAATCCCTGAAGTTCGTCCATCTCCTCGCCCTTGGCTGTAAGCATAATAATTGGAACTTTCGAATCTTTTCTTATCTGCCTGCACACTTCCCAGCCATCCATTCTTGGCATCATGACATCAAGAATTATAAGTGCAATATCTTTATTCTCCATAAATGTATCAACAGCCTCAACACCATCAGCTGCCTCAATAACAACATAACCTTTTCTTGTCAGGAAATCGCTTACAAGCTTTCTCATTCTGCTTTCATCATCTACTACTAAAATCTTCATCTTATCCATATGTAATCCTCACTTTCACGGTGAATTAATTGTCTATATATTATCTGATAAATATGTTTAAAATGTGTACTCTGTTCATAAATTTATTATTCAAGCCCAAACATTTCCCGACATATCTTTTTGCCGCTCTCTGTCTTAAAAATGTTGTTATATGCCTTCAGCGCAGCTTCCTTTGTCAGACTATCCTCATACAGATTAACTAAGAAATCTGCCTCAACAAGTATCTGGTAATCAATGCCGTCAATATTGTTGTATGTATGGTGATGTCCTATCAAATACTGCACTCTTTCTGATACATCACTGTCAAAGCCAAGTCTTTCAAGAAGTTCTGCTGCGATAGCCGGACCTTCTTTTTCCTGCAGCTTTCCGCCACACTCACCATATTTTTCTTCACATGTGTGAATCCCGATATCATGTGTAAGTGCCGCTGTCTCAATTATAAAAAGACATTGGTCATCAACATTTTCCATCTGGGCAATCAGCTTTGCATAACTGTGAACCTTGCAAAAATGCTGTATTCTCTTAGCGTCTCCTTTATATAATTCAATCATTGCCATATGAAGTCTGTTAATCATGGTATCTCCTTTTAATAGCCAAGTGTGTCATTTACAAGTATTACATGTATTCTTCCGACATGGCGTGAATATCTTGTAATCAGGAACTGACAGCATAATGTGTCTGGTGATTTGCAGTCAAAGCATTTGCCTGTTGTTTTACAAGGTGTCTTGACATCAAAATTCTGCGCATTGGTTGGTGCAGCTATATTTCTCGCACGCTTCATTGCCGAATCGAGGTCTGAACAGACTTTGTTCATTCCAACTATGAAGATTACCTTCTTTGGTCCTTGCGCTATGCATGAAACACGATTGGAATTGCCATCAATATTTACAAGTATTCCATCACTTGTCATTGCATTTGCACTAGATAAGAACACATCAGCGTCATATGAAGCCAGAAGCCCCTCTCTTGGAGTCATCTTAGAACGGTCTATATAATTGTAATTGCCCTCTTTCAAAGCCTCAACAAGACCAATCTCCTGCGCGCTGTGACAGCCGCCCATAGCAATTGTGCTTTCCTCGTCAATTAACTCCAAAGCCTGCTTTAAAGCGGCTTCTTTATCTTCTGCATAATATCCTGACATATTTCTTGACTGTAAACCCTTAATCACAGTCTGTGCCAGTACTTCATTTCTTTTCTTCACATTATCATCCATGTTCGCATCCTCCAGTCTATGTAAATATTTAGTATGCTTATTATAGCACAATTACTGTTTATTTTTTCTTAAACTTCTTTCTGTGATTGCTTTCAAATTCTTTACTTCCTTATCTCCATTACAAATTTGTCCAGCTTTTCCTCATTATCCTTTGCCTTATCACTGTTTCTGTCTGCTAATGCAACCTGATTCTTTAGATTCTTAAGACTCTTTGACAACTGCAGAAGGCATCTGTCATTGTCGCCACCACCGCTGAATGTAAACACAGCATCAATCTTATCTGCAACACCGTAATTCTTAATAAATGTATTGACCGGCGACGCAGGCATACCTGCCCATACCGGCATACCTAATATAATTTCATCATAATAATCTATGTTATCTGGAACACCTTTTATCTTAGGTTTTCTTCCAAATGTTGACTGCATTCCTCCGACAAGCATCTGCCTTACAGTATTCTTAGGCAATGGCTTAACTAAATCTATCTCAAAGATTTTTGCTCCTAACTTTCTTGCAATAACTTTTGCAGCTTCCTTTGTATTCCCTGATAATGAATAATAAACAACAGCTCTGTTCATAGCTGACCCTCCTGACTTGTGTGATTGTACTTATTTTACGCTATTGGATATTGTGTGGCAAGTGTACTTGGTCTTTTGGACTTCCTTGTGCCTTTCCTCTGCTTCAACGTCCAATCTGCCGTACTTACTCGTTCCTTTTGGACTTCCTCGTGCCTTTCCTCCGCTTCAACGTCCAATCCGCCGTACTTACTCGTTCCTTTTGGACTTCCTCGTGCCGTCCCTCCGCTTCAAGGTCCAATCTGCTAGACTTTCTCTTCCCTTTTGGACTTCCTCGTGCCTTTCCTCCGCTTCAACGTCCAATCCACCTCCCTCCCCCACAAAAGGGAGTCGAATTCTTCGCTCCGCTCCGGTCGGCGCAAAGCCGAGGTCCACCGGACCTCGTGCGCCCCTGTCCAAAAACCCGGCTTTGCCATGTTTTATCCATTAATAAGACTCCCCTCTGGTCCATAGCAAAAGGGAGCGAAGAAGCTCACGCTTCCTCACTCCCTTTTGCTATGGACCAGAGGGGAGTCGAACCCCTGTCCGAAAACCCATTCCCTGTTCTTCTACTATCATAGTTGATTGTTTGACATTCCCTCCGGTACACGGGAATCAACACCCTTGCACCTTTAGTAGCTTCATGATACGACCAGTACCTCAAAGCTTTGATACTGTCGTTTCCTACATGTTCGAAGCCTGGGTCTTAAAGTGTAGGTGCTTTAAGTCAGACTGCTGCAATTAGGCAGCGTATGCTAAATTATCGTTAGCGTTTATATTTAAGTTTGGATTTTGACGCTTTCCTGCGGATAGCTTCACCAGCTTCAAGATCCCCGTCGAAACCTTTACTAGCCCGTGTGTAAGCAGTTTTACCTGCTTAGATATATTAACATCGGCATAATGCCAAGTCAATGTACTTGTGATTCAAAACTGATAAAATATTTCTAAATATTTCTAAAATCTGAGATTCTTGTTCTTAAATTCCTTCTGTGCATCTCTTATCTGGTCTTTCTTTGCAATAGAATCTCTTTTATCAAAGTTTTTCTTACCTTTTCCAAGACCAATCTCCATCTTCACCTTGCCCTCTTTCAGATATACCTGAAGCGGAACAAGTGTGTAACCTTTGATTGTAAGTTCCCCAGTAAGCTTATTAATCTGGTTCTTATGAAGAAGCAGCTTCTTAGGTCTTAAAGGGTCTTTATTAAAAATGTTCCCCTTCTCATATGGTGTAATATTCATACCTAAGACGTATACTTCGCCATTCTCAATCTTGATGTAAGATTCTTTTATTGAGCATTTTCCGGCTCTGATTGACTTAACCTCAGTGCCGTGAAGCACCATTCCTGCTTCGTATTTCTCTTCTATAAAATAATCAAAATATGCTTTCTTATTATTCGCTATAAGTCTGTTTCCTGATGCGCTTGTTTTTAATGCCATGTCAGTCTCCATTCTATTCTATGCAAATGCAAAATCTATTGTTCTTAGTATCTTATCTGTGCCTATAACCACTACCTTAACCTTCTGTCCCAGCTTGTAGCTTCTGTTTCCGAGTTCTCCCACCATCTCATAGTGTTCCTCATCAAATGTATAGAAGCCCTTCATATTATTGACAGAAACCATACCCTCAATAGTGTTTGGAAGTTCTACATATACGCCCCATGCAGTAACTCCTGAAACAACTCCGTCAAATGTTTCTCCAACAAACTGTTCCATATACTCAGCCATCTTAAGCTTGTCGGTATCTCTCTCAGCGTCTGCTGCGCGTCTCTCCATCGCACTAGTCTGAACAGCAACATCCGGTAATATTGCATCATAATGGTCGGCTCTCTTAGGGCTTAATCCTCCGTGAAGATTCTCCTTAATAATCCTGTGAATCTGCAGATCCGGATATCTTCTGATAGGTGATGTGAAATGACAGTAATACTTTGCTGCAAGTCCAAAATGTCCTACACATTCGGTAGTATACTTAGCTTTTTTCATAGAGCGGAGTGTCAGTCTGCTTATAAGATTCTCAGCATCAGACCCCTCTATCTCAGAAAGAAGCTTCTGAATTTCCTTAGGTCTTAAATCATCAGTAAGTCTTAATGTATAACCGAAGTTATTAATAAATGTAGCTAATTTGCGCATTTTCTCCGAGTCAGGATTCTCATGTGTTCTATATAAAAATGGCATATCCTGCCAAAAATAATCTTCGGCAACTGTTTCATTGGCAGCAAGCATAAAATCTTCAATAATCTTAGTTGCTACATTTCTGTCATAAGGCTTAATATCCGTTGGATGACCGTTCTCATCAAGAATAATCTTGCTTTCTGGAAAATCAAAATCAACTGAGCCTCTCGCAAATCTCTTCTTTCTAAGAAGTGATGCAGCTTCTTCCATCATATGAAACATAGGAACAAGTTCTTTATATTTCATAACCTCTTCGGTATCATTATCAACAAGAATCTTCTTGACACTTGTATAACTCATTCTTCTGTCTACATTGATGACAGTCTCACATATTCTGTGTCCTACAATATTACCTTTCTCATCAATATCCATAAGACAGCTGAGTGCAAGCCTGTCCTCACCCTGATTAAGTGAACATATACCGTTAGACAGCTTGTGCGGAATCATAGGAATAACACGGTCTACAAGATAAACGCTTGTACCTCTCTTAAGAGCTTCTTTATCCAGTGCACTTCCTTCTGTAACATAATGGCTGACATCTGCAATATGGACACCAAGATGATAAACAGGACCTTCCTTTGATATAGATACTGCATCGTCCAGATCCTTCGCATCTTCACCATCTATAGTCACCATCTGCACATTTCTTAAATCAACTCGTCCAGCCTTATCCTTCTCGCTTACAACATCAGGAATATCATTAAGTGCCTTCTTAACTGATTCAGGAAATTCCACTGGTAAATCATATGCCTTGATAATAGACATTATGTCCACACCCGGATCATCTATATGTCCAAGTACTTCTGTAACCTTACCCTGCGGATTCTTGCTCTGACTGCCATAATCACTGATAGATGCAACAACCTTAGAGCCTTCAACCGCCCCATTCATGAATTCCTGTGGTATAAATATATCACAGCCAATCTTGGCATTATCAGGAATAACAAATCCATAAGTCCTGTTCTTCTGGAAAGTTCCAACAACTTCTTTAACCTCATGCTCAAGAATGGCAACAATCTTGCCTTCTGCCCGCTTACTGCCACTTTTCTCAGTAGTTATCACAACCTTGACTTTATCATGATAGAAAGCATTCATTGTGTCATTAGCCTTGACAAATATATCATCTTCCCTGTCAGGTATCACAACAAAACCAAAGCCCCTGCTCGTACTTTCAAATGTTCCGACAAGTGCTACATTTTCAGGCTTCATATATTTGCCCTTCTTTGATACACCTATTGTTCCATCTGCGACAAGGCTGTCAAGCACTTCCATAAGCTCAGAACGCTTAGCTTTCGGAATATCGAGAAGCATAGCGATTTCTTTAGCTTTCATTGGAACATACAGTTCATTATTAAGAATCATATCAGCAAGCATCTGTCTTCGCTGTTTAAATATATCCTTCTCCATATCCTTTATATCCCTTTCCAACCATTAAAATATCTGGACTCAGCCAGATTTCCTGTAAAGTAAAAAACACTCTTAAGAAATTATAGGTTTCTTAAGAGTGTCCGTAATTTAGAAATTAAAATTAAGTATAACTGCTATAACAATAAAAAGAATTACAAGAATCTTGGTTATCTTAACAAGCTTGCCTTCCATTGAACGGCCCTTGTTCTTACCCCAGTATGAATCAGCAGCACCACTAATTGTTCCTGACAATCCGCTCTGCTTACTTTCCTGCATAAGAATTATTATTGCTAAAGCTATACAAATTACTACAAATACTCCCATTAAACCAATTCTTAATACATCTCCGACAGACATATGAAACAATGGAATTATCTTATTCATACTATCCTCATTCCTGCGCATCGCGCGCTTTTTATTACATAATTATGCCAATACGGCAACATAGGTCATTCTATCACAAATAAACATTTTGTGCAAGAAAAATCATTAAATTAATTTGTGTCTTGATAATTCAGACAATTCAATTAATTCTTCTTTACAAGAAGTGACTCACCTGTCATCTCAACCGGCTTCTCAAGTCCCATAATTTCAATAAGTGTAGGAGCGATATCACATAATCTTCCGCCTTCACGAAGTGTATAATTCTCATCATAGTTAACAAGAATAAATGGAACTGGATTAGTTGTATGTGCTGTATGTGGAGCACCTGTTTCGTAATCAATCATCTTCTCAGCATTACCGTGGTCTGCACAGATGAAGAGAACTCCGTCAACATCCTTAACTGCATCTACAGCCTTACCAACAAGCTCATCAACCTTCTCTACAGCTTTGATTGCTGCTGGGATAACACCTGTATGACCAACCATATCAGGGTTAGCGAAGTTGATAATAATAACATCGTATTTGTCAGACTTGATAGCCTCAACTAAGTCCATACCTACTTCTGGTGCGCTCATCTCTGGCTTTAAATCATAAGTTGCAACATCCTTAGGTGAGTTAACAAGTAATCTGAACTCATCAACATTAGGGTCTTCAACACCACCATTGAAGAAGAATGTAACATGTGCATACTTCTCTGTCTCAGCAAGTCTTAACTGCTTCTTTCCATTATTAGCAAGGAATTCACCTAATGTGTTCTTAATATGCTCTTTCTTGAATGCAATCTTCTTGTTAGGGATTGATTCATCATAATCCTTGAAGCATACAAATGTTAATGGAATAAATCCTGTCTTTCTCTCGAAGCCTGTGAACTTATCATCACAGAATGCTCTTGTCATCTCTCTTGCACGGTCTGGACGGAAGTTAAAGAATATAACTGAATCATCAGCCTTAACTAATGAAAGTGGCTGTCCATCTTTGCAGATAACTGTTGGCTCAACGAACTCGTCTGTCTTGCCATTGTCATATGATTCCTGAAGTGCCTGAGTAGCTGACTCAGCCTTGATTCCCTCACCTGTTACAAGTGAATTATATGCCTTCTCTACTCTGTCCCAGTTATTATCTCTGTCCATTGCATAGTAACGGCCTGATAAAGAAGCTACCTTACCAACTCCGATTTCTGCCATCTTGTTCTCAAGTGTCTCAACAAAGCCCTTAGCTGAAGCTGGAGGTGTATCTCTTCCATCAAGGAATGCATGAACATATACCTTAGATACGCCCTGCTGCTTTGCCATCTCTAAAAGTCCATATACATGACTTAAATGACTGTGAACACCACCATCTGATAAAAGGCCGAAAAGATGAAGGTCTGAATCATTCTTCTTGCAGTTCTCCATTGCCTCAAGTAATTCTTCGTTCTTAAAGAATGTACCATCTTCAATATCCTTAGTAATTCTTGTAAGATCCTGATAAATAATTCTACCAGCACCAATATTCATATGACCTACTTCTGAATTACCCATCTGTCCGTCTGGAAGACCTACAGCAAGTCCTGAAGCATATCCCTTCTGGAATGGGCACTCCTTCATAAGCTTATCCATAACAGGAGTGTTAGCCATAGCAATAGCATTACCCTCTGTTCTATCATTTAAACCATAACCATCAAGTACCATTAAAACTACTGGTTTTTTACTCATAATGTGATTCTCCTTTAAATGTATTCTAATTAATTGCCTATAGCATGATAGCACATTTGCAAAAAAAATCAAAGACCTTGTCTTGAATATTATCATCAAAACAAGGTCTTTTCATACTTATCTACTTATTATAATTAACTATATCTGCAAAATCAGGCTTAAGACTTGCACCTCCAACCAGTCCGCCGTCAATATCAGGCTGTGCAAAAAGTTCTGCCGCATTAGAAGCATTAACACTTCCACCATAAAGAATTCTTATCTGATCTGCTGTATCCTTATCATATAACTCTTCAAATACTGTTCTTATGAATCCGCATACTTCCTGAGCCTGTGCAGTTGTTGCAACTTTTCCTGTACCAATTGCCCAGATTGGTTCATAAGCAACTATTGTGTTAAGAACCTGTTCTTTAGTAACTCCGACATATGCCTCAACAATCTGTTCTTTGATGAATTCCAGTGTAATTCCCTTTTCTCTCTGTTCAAGAGTCTCTCCGCAACAAAGAATAGGAATAATGTCATGTTCAAGAGCTTTATGAAGCTTAAGATTAAGAACTGTATTACTTTCGTTAAAGTACATTCTTCTTTCTGAATGTCCTATGATAACATGGCTTACACCCGCATCAACAAGCATCTCTGGCGATAATTCACCGGTAAATGCTCCTTTCTCCTGATAATATACATTCTCTGCTCCAATATGTATATTAGACCCTTTCACTGCCTCCACAACAGGTACTATGTCAATTGATGGCACACAGAATACAACATCAACATCCGGATTATTAACATTCGGTTTCAATTCCGTAACGAGCTTAACTGCCTGGCTTGGTGTCATGTTCATCTTCCAATTGCCTGCTATTACTTTTCTTCTCATTCTACGCCTCCTCGCAGGAAAATATCCATAATAAAATATATATGGACAATCCTATTAAATTATTCCGATATAACTATCCTAGTA
>CAVBPJ010000063.1:0-14341 GCA_963597265.1 Evtepia sp.
GATATTAATAAAGGGATTATGAATGTTAATTTCATAATCCCTTTTTTGACATTTATAACTGTTTAATATCTTTAATGTCGGTGTCAGCTACCATAGAGTAGTTAGTGTAATACACAACGAAACCGGGTTTGGCACCGGCAGGCTTCTTAACTTCTTTCTTTAATACATAATCAACTTCGACCTTTTCCTGCTCACGGCCTTTAGAGTAGTAGGCGGCAAGGCTTGCAGCTTCTTCAAATGTTCTGTCAGGAACTTCTTTTCCGTCAGTTTTAAGAAGTACATGAGAGCCTGGCATCTGCTTGGCATGAAACCACCAGTCATTACCATTGCCTGTCTTGAAGGTAAGCTCGTCATTCTGCATGTTATTCTTTCCAACGTATATGTCAAATCCATCACTTGAAACAAAATGCATTGGCTTGTTGGCAGTGATTTTGTGCTTTCCTTTAACAGTTCTTTTAATATATCCTGTTTCAATAAGTTCTTCCTTAATGTTAGAAAGGTCAGCCTCTGTCACTGATATCTCAATTGCATTGATAATTGATTCAAGATAACTGATTTCTTCAGAAATCTCCTGAATAAGACGGATACCTGCTTCATAGGTTCTCTTAAGTTTGTTATATCTTGCAAAATATTTGTTAGCATTCTCAATTGGTGTGAGAGTGTTATCAAGAGGAATCTTAATTGTAGTGTTATCGTAGTAATTAAGTGCTTCATATTCCTTAGAACCTGCAGGAATACTGTAAGCGTAAGTTGTGAGAAGCTCGCCGTAGATACGGTATTTGTCCTTCTTCTCAGTATCTTTTATCTGTTTTTCCTGAATATCAAGTTTCTTGTAAGCTCTTTCAAGATGTGTTGTGACAATTCTTCTGATGTCAACAGACTTCTGATGAATTCGTGTTGCAATCTCTTTCTGTCTGTAATAATCGATAATAAGTCTGCTTATGGAATCATATTCTGTGTGGTTGTCATACATAGAAAGCTTCACAGCAGCAAATTCAGCAGGCACACCGTTGTCAGTTACCATCTCAGGGTGGTAGATGCCATTTCTTACATCAGACATAAGCGCGTCAAATGCATTGTATAACGAATCTTTCATAGGTTCAGTAAGGCAGTTGGCAGGATGACCGCCGTCAACTCCGGCACGGTATGCAAGCTCTTCGGCTATGCATGTGCTTATTCCTGTATAGCTTGAAAGCAGTGCCTTAACAACAGGTACTGGCTTGGTAAATACTGTCTCCTCAAAATGCTTTCTGTCAGCTTCAAGCGGATTAATCTTGTCAGCAGTATTAGGAATGAAATAAGGCCTTCCAGGCAAAACTTCCCTGACAGAGCTTGTCTGTGCTGATATATGCTTGATACTGTCTAATATTGTATTATTGTCGTCACATAATATTATGTTGCTGTGCTTACCCATGAATTCTGCAATTATGTGCTTGCGGCACAGGTCGCCGAGTTCGTTTAAATGTTCTGCCTCAATATCGATTACACGCTCAAACTTAGGCTGTGTTATTGATATTATTCTTCCGTTGTTCAAATGTTTTCTAAGAAGCATGCAGAAATTCGGTGCAGTAGCAGGTGATGGTTTGTTATCGTCTGTAAGATATGCAAGAGGAAGTGATGCATTTGCAGATAAAACAAGTCTGTACTGACCTGACTGTGTCTTTATTGTAAGCATTATTTCGTCGGCTTCCGGCTGTGCTATCTTGTAAAGCCTGCCGCCGTTAATTGTGTTATTTAATTCATTAACAATACTGGATATTGTAATTCCATCGAATGCCATAATATCTCCTTTAATTAATAATATTCATTAATCTTATTGCATTATATTAACATACTTATTGCTGTAAGTCTTGTTATCTTTCACAAAAATTGGTATACTTTCCTAAGCATTATATGCGAATGGAAGGATAGAAACAATGATTAAAAGTATGACAGGCTTTGGCCGAAGCGAAATAGTTAAAGGTAACAGAAAGATTTCAGTAGAGATTAAGTCAGTTAATCACAGATATCTTGAAGCGGGTATCAAGATGCCTAAGAAACTTAATGTTTTTGAGAGCAGAATGAGAGACTTACTTAAGAAGTATGCAACAAGAGGAAAGATAGATATATTTATTAATTACGAAGATGATTCTGAGAGTCAGGTTAATCTTAAGTTCAACCAGAATATAGCTGATGAATACATGGCTATATTTAATAATATGTCCGATAAATACAATCTTAAGAATGATATAACTGTTGGAGGTCTTGCCAGATTTCCAGAGGTCATCACAATGGATGAAGCTCAGGAAGATGAAGAAGAACTCTGGCATTTTATAGAAGAAGCTATGAGAGCAGCCTTAGAGCAGTTCGTTAATACAAGAATTCTTGAAGGAGAGAACTTAAAGAAAGACCTTTTAGGAAAGCTTGATCACATGGAGGAGCTTGTAGCATTTGTTGAGAAGAGAAGTCCTGAGATTATGAAGGAATACCGCAGTAAGTTAGAAGGAAAGGTAAGAGAACTTCTTGGTGATACAACTATTGATGAGAGCAGAATCGCAACAGAAGTTATTATATATGCAGATAAGATATGTGTTGACGAGGAGACTGTCAGATTAAGAAGCCATATTGAGCATGCAAGAAAATGCCTTAACGAGGACGGCGGTATTGGAAGAAAGATGGATTTCATTGCACAGGAGATGAACAGAGAAGCTAACACAACTCTTTCCAAGGCTAATGATATTGAGATATCTAATGCAGCTATTGACCTTAAGACTGAAATTGAGAAGGTAAGAGAACAGATTCAGAACATAGAATAGTTACTTTATCGTTATTTTGTGGTTAATTTGTTGTTATTTTGATTAAATTTACTTGATTGTTTGGGGCTTGTTAGGTATAATAACTTGTGCACTTTATGTGCAGAATGAGGTAATTATATGAGCAAAGGACTATTATTAGTTATTTCAGGATTTTCTGGTGCAGGAAAAGGAACTGTTATGAAGCGACTTTTGGAGCTTCATGATGAGTATTCACTTTCTATATCAGCTACAACAAGAAAGCCTAGAGAAGGCGAAGTTGATGGAAGAGAATATTTCTTTAAGACTGTAGAAGAATTCGAGAAGATGATTGCTGAAGATGCTTTAATTGAGCATGCACAGTATGTTGGCAATTATTATGGAACACCTAAGGCATATGTTGAAGAACAGCTTGATAATGGCAACAATGTTATTCTTGAGATTGAGATACAGGGTGCTATGAATATCAAGAGAATGTTCCCTGATGCTGTGCTTATGTTTATAACACCTCCTACAGCGGCAGAACTTGAAAAGAGACTCCGTGGCAGAGGAACAGAAGATGAGGCGACAATCAAAGCCCGTCTTTCAAGAGCAGCAGAGGAAGCAGAAGGTGTTGAGAATTATGATTACATAGTTATCAATGATGAAGTTGATTTATGTGTCAGCCGTATTCATGATATTGTGTTATCTGAGAAGATGAAAGCTAAGTATAATCTTGGACTGATTAATAATATTAAAGAAGAATTAAAGGTTTATTCGAAAGGAGAATAATATAATGATACATCCATCGTATACTGAATTAATGGCTGTAATTAACAGTGAGGTTGAAGAAGGCGAGCAGCCTTTAGTACAGAGCAGATATTCAATTGTTAAGGCAACTGCTAACAGAGCTAAGGAAATCATCGATGCAAGAAGCGTTGAAGAGAAGATTGCCAAGGCAAGAATTGAAGCAAGTAACAAGGAAAAAGAGAAAGAAAAGGACAAGGATAAGATTGAGGAGAAGAGAATCTCTAAGGAAGATGAGAGAAAGCTTCAGGTTGGAACTCCTCTTGTAAGATGTTCAGAGAAAGATAAGCCATTATCAATCGCAGTTAAAGAATTCTACGAAGGTAAGGTTAAGATTCTTGGAAGTACAGACGAGAATACTTCATTATAATTAACAAAGACTGATGTTAAGGGCAACTGCTTGTATGGGCGGTTGCCCTTTTGTGCGAGTAGCTCAGGCAAGACATAACGAAAATCTTGAGTATGAGCTGTAAGCATGAGGAGAGATGAGGAGTTTAATATTTTATGACGAATAGATATGATGAGAAGGAAAGAAGGATTCATTGCGCATTTTCAGAAAAATGTGGAGGCTGCGATTATGCCGGAATGAAATATGACAATGAGCTTGCAGTTAAGCAGAAGTATATCGAGGAACTTTTTGGCGAATATGTTAAGGTTGATGATATTGTAGGAATGTACAGACCGATATATTACCGCAATAAAGTTCATGCAGTTGTAGGACTTGATGATTCTAGAAATGTGATAGCAGGAACTTATGAGGAAAACAGCCATAGAATAGTTGATACTTCGGATTGTATGATTGAAGATTCACAGTGTACAGATATTATTAAGGACATTAAAGAACTTATAGCTTCATTTAAATATCAGCCATATGACGAAGATGCGGGAAAGGGAATGATACGTCATATTCTTTTAAGAAAAGGATTTTCGACAAAGGAGATTATGCTCGTTATTGTTACAGCAGGAGTTGCATTTCCATCAAAGAACAATTTCCTTAAGGTGTTATGTGAGAAGCACCCTGAAATTACTACAATTGTGCAGAATATTAACGACAGACGCACAAGCATGGTGCTTGGAAAGAGAAATATTGTTCTTAAAGGAAAAGGTTATATCGAAGATGTGCTGTGTGGCTGCAGGTTCAGAATAAGTCCGACATCATTCTATCAGATTAACCACCAGCAGACTGAAAAGCTCTACAAGAAGGCAATCCAGCTTGCTGACGTATCAAAGAAAGATACTGTAATTGACGCATATTGCGGCATTGGTACTATAGGAATAGTAGCATCCAAGAAAGCTGGCAAAGTTATCGGCGTTGAGCTTAATTCAGAAGCTGTGTCAGATGCCAAGGTAAATGCTTCAATTAACAATATAAAGAATGCCACATTTGTTAATGCTGACGCAGGAGATTTTCTTGTTGAATATGCGAAAAATGCAAAGGCAGATGTTGTCATCATGGATCCGCCAAGAAGCGGAAGTACACCGGAATTTCTTAATTCGCTTCTTAAGATTAAACCAGACAGGATTGTGTATATTTCATGCGGCCCAGATACACAGGCAAGGGATGTTAAGGCGCTTGTGAAGGGTGGATATAAGGTGACTGCATGTCAGCCTTTTGATCTGTTCCCGCATACGGAGCATGTGGAGAATGTGATTCTGCTTAAGAGATAACATGCAAAATGTAATTATTACAGCAGTTATTCTGACTATATTCTGATTGTTAGATTTGTGTCTGACTTTTGGATTTGGGCGGAATAACTGCTTTTTTATATTAAAAATATTGGTATACGCATTGCGAAAAGAAAACTTATATGATATAGTAAATATAAGTACTGCAATGCGTTATTTTTTATGATGATATGAAAAAATAGATTGACATGCAGAAAAATTAAGGGGGTTAGCTACTATCTGTAAAGAAATTAATACTAATTTAAAGAGTGCTGGGAGAAATGCATCTGTAATTCAAGACATTGATGGCAATAATATTGTTCTGATTAACGATATTCGATTTAAGGGTAAGCGTTCAATTAATTGGAAAGAAGTAAGAGAATATCTCAAGAAATATGTTGGTGAAATATATACTATTGTATCAACGGGTGATATGGTTTATATTGGTTCAGATTTGCCTAAAGAATATACTGGTTCAAAATATACAAATAGTATTAAAGGAACAAATGCTAAAGCAAAGGCAAATGCTGCAACAGGTATTCCTGAACTTATTGAAATTGCTGTGGGAAAGCATTTTAGAGAGAATAATGAAGATAAACATAGAAGAGATGGCAAAAATGGTTGGTATAGATATGATTCGAAATTTGCTCTTCCTGTATATGATGATAATGGTAAAGTGGAAAGGTATAATATATTTCATGCATCTTTGCTAATAAGGCATTCAAATGATGGAAAGATGTATCTATATGATGCTATAGACATAAAAAAAGAAACGAGCAACTCTCTCGGCGATTAATCGCTTACCAGACAAAAAACCCATTTCCTTTATGAGATGATGATACTATAATCATAGATTAAAGTCAATTGAAATTTAAAATATAAATGCAACGCAAACATAGAAATACACCCCTCTGCAACTGGAAAAAAGAACCAGTTGCAGAGTTTTTTATTATCTTGTTAAATAAATGCATTTTATAAAGTATTATATGTAGAGGCTTCTAAATTAATTGAAAGGGACAGGACGAAATTGGCAGAGGATAAAGGCTTTGAAAAGATAATTGAGCGGAATGGAAAAAGCATTTATAAGATAGCATTTGTCTATATGAAGAACAGGTTTGATGCGGATGATGTGTATCAGGAGGTTTTGTTAAGATACCTTAAGTACAGACCGCATTTTGAAAACTGCGAGCATGAGAAGAACTGGTTTGTGGCGGTTACGATTAATGTGTGCAAATCTTTTAAGACAAGTGCATGGCAGAGACATAATGTTACGGTTGATGATAATTCATGGTCGCAGATACTTGCAGATAATACGGAATCGCGGGAGATAAGTCAGGACAATGCTGTTATGGACGCACTCATACAGCTTGATGATGACACACGACTGATTATGCAGATGTATTATTATGAAGGTTATTCTGTAAAGGAAATATCGATTATGACTAAATTAAAGGAAACATCAGTATATATGCGGCTTAGCAGAGGCAGAAAAAAGATGGGACGAATCTTATCTGAGCGGTAACAGGAGGTGAAGCGGAAAATGCGAAGAAGAGTGAAGTTTAATAAAGAAATGTATGTTGCTGCGCTGGATAAGATAAATGTGCCATCAAATGGCTCGTATGAGAAGGATGCACAGCATATAGACCACATTTATAAAGAACGGATAATGAACAATGAAACTATAGATACAATGGCGGGAGCAGATGTTAATGACTGCATGTATGACAGGCAGATGTTAAAGCATGAGAATATGAGAAAGCTTATATTATCTTTTGTAATGCTTGTACTTGGAATTGTTATGACGGCGGTTTTGGTATTCCGTATAGCAAGTAATATTTATTTGAAAAATGCAGGACAGAAATTCACGCTTGATTATGTAGATGAATCGGAATACTGCAGGCGTACAGATGAAAAGACAGGACTTAACAGCTATGACGGATATGCTTCTGTTATATGGCACAGTGAAAATGCTGATGACACGGTGATGGTTTATGCCAGGACATACGGTGAAGTAAGTCTGTTTTATATGTATTCGAGGAAAGATTACGCAGAGATAAGCAGGCTGAACATTACGGTTAATGATTCGTATGTTGATACACTTATGCAGAAAGGATTTGAACCGGCAGAGATTGTGGCTTCCGTTAATGGCGATATATCCGGTAAATATGAATTAAAGAGCGGACAATCAGTTGATATATATTATCTGCCGCAAAAGGGCGAGAGTATTAAGTCACTGAGAGTTCCGGAAAATATAATCAGATATATTATTTATACGCTTATTGTTCTTATATATTGTGCGTTCTGGTTAAGGAGAGTGATACGCATTGGCATTGAGGAGAAGAGACTGGACAGATCTTTTGCTGCAGATAATTAGCTTTTATGTGATAGTCACAGGAGCAGGACAGCTTATCTGGAATGGAAATACATTATTGCGTATTTTCTATATAAATGTATTGTATATCCCTCTTATTGTATTTTTGAAAATGACAAGAAAAATGATCAAATCTAATGTATCAGTACTGCTTATGCAGTTTATGGAAATTATTGTATACAGCATATGCATTATTGGGATATTAAACTTTTTCGTGTCAGATTCTTTTAACACAAATGTATATGTATCATCAGCAATTTGTTTTGCATTTGCTGTATATATTACAGATAGAAGATTGAAGAAATCGGACATTGATGGCGAGCATATTCCCAAGATAATAATTGCTGTTCCTGCAGTTATGTATATATATTCATCATGGCAGGGGATTAACAGTGCGCGGATTATGTGGCTTGCATTATCTGTTGTTACATTTGTCTTGTTTATTAATTACTATTTTGAGAACAGTCTGTGCAGGCTTCTTTTTTCGGATGAATACGATGACGGCTTTCCATACAGGCAGGCGGATTTGACGGTATCACTTGTAAAGGATGGTATATGTGTAACTACATTTGTAATTCTGATGATTATACTTGTACCACTGGTGAATGTTACGGGGAATCTTAGAACTTATATTAGAAACAGTAATACTGGCATACATGACATATTAATCGAAGATTATGAAATAATAGACGATTCGGTTGATGAGGAAAAGAAAAATGTTGATTATGAAGCATCGGATAATGTTACCGGAGATGAAGAAGTTGTAATTGTTTCGAAGGAGACAGGCAGGGAGAAGATACATTTTAATAAATATGCAAAATATGCAGTGGCAGCGGTAATTGCTGTGCTGGCGGTAATTATTGGAATAGTGAGCATTAAGAAGCGGCTATTTGCACTTAAAGGAAATTATATTCTTGAACATGATTCATACGAAGATATAATACAGGCTCATAATGAGGAAGAGGCTGACGGACAGCCTGAAACAACACAAGAGAAGGCAGGAGGGGAGGCAGTAATGAATAATGAAATTATTGAAAGAATCCGTGAAAATATATCAAAGGTTATTGTCGGCAAGAAAAATGTGATTGATTATTATCTGACTGCATTGCTGGCACAGGGGCATATCCTGATGGAAGATGTTCCGGGAACAGGAAAGACTAAATTATCCAAAGCATTTGCAATCAGCATGGGAATGGACTTCTCAAGAATACAGTTTACCGCCGATATGCTGCCTGCTGATATTACAGGACTCAGATTTTATAATTCTAAAGAGGCGGATTTCAGAATCAGAAAAGGTCCGATTTTTTCAAACATTGTTCTTGCAGATGAGATAAACCGTGCAACACCTAAGGCGCAGTCGGCACTGCTTGAATGTATGGAGGAGGGACAGGTTACTATTGATGGCAATTCTTTCGTGTTAGAGAAACCATTTATGGTTGTTGCAACGCAGAATCAGATAGAAACTGCCGGAACTTTCGTGCTTCCAGAGGCACAGCTTGACAGATTTATGTTAAAGATTAATATGGGTTATCCCTCACCTGATGATGAAATCAAGATTATTAATAAATATTATAACAGCGACCCGTTAGATGAGCTTGAACCTGTGTGCACAAGAAAGGACATTATCTGCATGATTAACGAGGCTGCCTTGGTTACGGCAGATGATGAAGTAAGAAGATATATAGTGAAGCTTGTTAATGAAACAAGAAATAACAGCAATATAGCAATCGGGGCAAGTCCGAGGGCAACACTTGCATTATTGTCTGCTGCCAAAGCAAATGCATATATTAACGGCAAAACTTCGTGCAGTATAGATGATGTGAAAAATATAGCAGTTCCGGTACTTGCACACAGAATTAAATTAAAACCAAAGAACCTTACAGGGCAGCTTAAAAGTGAAGAGGTGATTGATAATATTGTATGGAATTAATTATCGCAAGTTTTATGGTTTTGGGTTTATACATGGTAGCAGAGGCTTTGTATGAAAGAAAGTGGTATAAAAATATATATACTGATATCACATTTGAAAAAGAATATATGGAATACGGAGAGCCGGTTACGATGATAATTGAAGCTAGCAATAAAAGCAGAATATATCTGCCGGTTCTGATTATCACATATGAAATATGGCGTAACGGCAGAGTATTACATTACAGAAAAGAACGGATTTCACTTAAGAGTAAACAGAAAGTTGTAAGAAAGCATGTTATTACGGATTTCATGAGAGGACTTTATGAAATTAGGAATATAAGAATTATTTCCAAAGGATTGTTCCTTAAGAATGAGTACCGTGTGGTAAGCGAATGTAAAGCTTGGACAACAGTTTTTCCAAAGGTTGATGATATAAGCATGGATGAACTTCCGGTTGATGTAATTGTGGGAGAGAGCTGCACAGATGCACGAATCTTAGAGAATCCGTATTATTTTATGGGTGTGCGTGATTATGATGATAATGATACATTTTCTAAGATAAACTGGAATGCAACGGCTGCGATGGGAAGAATGATGAGCAGCATATATGAGGACAGGAGACTGCGCCAGGTACAGCTTATATGTGAATTTCCTGACAGGTATGTGACGGATTGTGACGCTATTGCAGAGAGGATGATAACAGCAGTATGTTCGATATATAAAAGCCTTATGGCAGCAGGTGAATATGTCTCTGTAATATGCAATGCATCTGATTGTATCACTCATGAGCCTGTAGTTATTGAGAATGGAACAGATATAGATATTGTTCTTGAAAGTATGGCGAGAATTGATACTGCCGACATAATAAAAATCGCCGCCCTGCATGATGACAAAGCGGCGAAAAACATTTTTATAAATCTCTCAACATATTCAGCTTTTTCATAGCTGGTCTTAATGCAAGATAAATGATTGAGGCAACTATAACAGCGATAACTGCATTAACAGATGTGGTTATCGCACCTATTTTAGCAAGTGTCTTGGCAAGGTCCTGAGGTACACCAAGAAGGTATGTTTTGTAGAAATATCCGACTACAGGGTCAGCAACAATGTTGAATGCCATACCGCATATGCTTGATACAACAGTGGCAACTGCAACATATTTTGCAGAATGTTCCTTGGAAAGGTGGAAGAGCTTATGTGCTACAAAACCAACGATAAGACCGATACATAACTTAAGGATAAATGTCTTAGGTGCGCTTGTTACATAGGCTGTTGACAAATCGCTTATTGTCATGCCGATTGCTCCAGCAAGTCCGCCCCATTCGCCACCGATAAGCAAAGCTGCAAGAACACAGAATACGTTACCAAAGTGGAACATAGTTCTTTCAGTTCCAACAGGAATGTCTATCTTTATAAATGTTGCACCAACGTAGCAGAGCGCGGCGCACAAAGCAGCCTGTGCAATAACCTTTGCATCTACAGGCTTTCTCTCTTTCTTTGAAAATGTTCTGTATAATCCGGCAATAAGAATAACAACACCAAGTATTGCTGCAAGAAGTGAAAATGCGTATGCTTTATTACCTTTAACTATGTAAGTGTTCACACATAACACGATACCGATAATAAGAATTACAGCACCAATTAATGTCTGGATTAAACCTGTCTTTTTGTCTTTCATAATTATCTTTTTCTCCTTTGATTCATATTTTCTGCAAAGAATAGTACAAATCAGGGATTATTAATAGTGCCAGTTTGATAATGTTTTATAAGGTCAGATTATGTAAGGGATATGTTTACATTTGCAGAAAATGTGTTACAATGAAGAGTAATATGCAGGAGGTAATGCAGTATATGAAGATTATGTTTGCATCTTTAGGTTGTGATAAGAACCTTGTAGATACAGAGAATATGCTCGGAATCCTTAATGACAAGGGTTTTGAGTTTACAGATGATGAAACACAGGCAGATGTTATTGTTGTCAATACATGCTGTTTTATTGGTGATGCGAAGCAGGAAAGTATCAATACGATACTTGAGATGGCACAGCACAAGGAAGATGCTGTGTGTAAGGCACTTATTGTTACAGGATGTCTTGCTCACAGATATAAAGACGAGATTATTAAGGAGATTCCAGAAGTTGATGCATTTTTAGGAACAACTTCATATGACAAGATTGCTGAGGTTGTTACTTCGGTTCTTGAAGGCAAGGGCTTTAATGTTGTTGATGATGCCAACAGACTTCCTATTGTTAAAGAAAAGAGAATCATTACAACACCAGGATATTTTGAGTACCTTAAGATAGCAGAAGGCTGTGATAAGCACTGTACTTACTGCATAATTCCTAAGGTTCGTGGTAATTTCAGAAGTTTTCCGGTTGAATATCTTGTAGAGCAGGCAAAGCACCTTGTACATAATGGGGCAAGAGAGCTTATACTTGTAGCACAGGAGACAACTCTTTATGGAACAGATCTCTATGGTAAGAAGTCGCTTCCAATGCTTATACATGAGCTTGCTAAGATTGAAGATCTTAGATGGATAAGAATACAGTACTGTTATCCAGAAGAGATTAATGATGAACTTATTGAGGCAATTAAGAATGAGCCTAAGGTCTGTCATTATCTCGACATGCCAATCCAGCATGCAAGTGATAATGTATTAAAGCGTATGGGAAGAAAGACTGATAAGCAGGAGCTTCTTGATATTGTTGCAAAGCTTAGAAAAGAGATTCCAGACATTGCATTGAGAACAACTCTTATTGCCGGCTTCCCAGGCGAGACACAGGAAGACCATGAAGAGGTTATGGAATTTATTGATGAAGTTGAGTTCGACAGACTTGGTGTATTTACTTATTCAAGAGAAGAGGATACACCGGCTGCAACAATGCCAGACCAGATTGACCAGGAAACAATGGATAGATGGAGAGACGAGCTTATGGCTCTGCAGCAGGAGATATCTATTGACAAGTCAGCACAGATGGTTGGAAAGACTATTGATGTTATGGTTGAAGGCTATATTGCAGAAGACAATACTTATGTCGGACGTTCATACAAGGACGCACCTAATGTTGACGGAATGGTGTTCTTTGAATGTGACAGGGAACTTATGTCAGGCGATTTCGTATCTGTAAAGATTACTGGTTCAACTGAATATGATTTAATGGGAATAATGGAGGAAAATGTTTAAATGAATTTACCTAACAAACTTACAATTGCAAGAGTTATTATGATACCTTTGTTTCTGATATGTCTGTATCTTAACATTGGATGTGGCAAATATATTGCAGTAGGAATATTTATTCTTGCAAGTTTAACAGACCTTTTAGATGGTAAGATTGCAAGAAAGTATAATCTTGTTACTAATTTCGGAAAGTTTATGGATCCGCTTGCAGACAAGCTTTTAGTATGCTCTGCACTTATTGCACTTGTTGACCTTGACAGAATTGCAGCATGGATTGTTATTATTATAATTGCAAGAGAATTTATTATTAGCGGATTCAGACTTGTTGCATCAGATAATGGCGTTGTTATTGCAGCAAGCTACTGGGGCAAGTTCAAAACAGCATTCCAGATGATTACAATTATTATGCTTGTTCTTAATCTTAATGTACCATTTATGAATATTATCAATACTGTTCTCATATATATATCATTAGGATTAACAGTGATTTCTCTTATTGATTACATTGCAAAGAATTATAAAGTTTTTCTGGAAGGTTCAGGTAAATAATAATGGTTGACTATCTCAGCTGTCTTGATAAGGCTCTTGTTGAGACATTAAAGAATAAATCACTGACTATAACTACAGCTGAATCATGCACAGGTGGCATGGTTGCTTCGTCTATAGTTAATATAAGCGGTGCTTCAGAGATTTTTAAAGAAGGATATATTACATACAGTAATGAGGCAAAGGAGCGTATTCTTGGAGTCAGGCATGAAACTCTTGAAGAATATAAGGCTGTGAGTGCAGAAACTGCTGCAGAGATGGCAGAAGGAGCGTTAAGAATATCCAAAGCAGATGTCAGTGTTTCTGTAACAGGTGTTGCAGGACCTTCAAAAGAGGATGACAAGCCTGTTGGTCTTGTGTATATCGGATGCTGTTATAAGGGCGAGACGCATGTTAAGGAGTGTGATTTATCAGGCGACAGACATACGATAAGATGTCAGTCAACCAAGGAAGCACTCAAGTTCGTACTTGATATAATTAAGACTAACCTGTAATAGACTTATAATTGATACATAATATATAAGGCAATGCCTGTGAGGATGAGGCTGTTAGGACTGCTTAATAGCTGGATGCATAAGACACGGGATAATGTCTGAATCTGTGGAACTATCAGGGAAATTTAATAGCTGGACGTATAAGACTCGGGATAATACTGGAATTTTGATATTATCAGGGAAATTAGTTGTCAGACAGAGCGAGACCTACTAGAAAGCTTGAAAGAAAGCTTTAGTAGGTCTTTTTTATGTGTTTAGAACGGTGCATTGTTGTGAAGGCCTACCAATTAAGTAAAATAAATGCTTTGAGTAGGTTTTTCTCATCCCCAAAAACCTTTTTATCATCTCAAAATCATGCAAAAGACCTACCATTATATAAGATTCAGAGAATATAGTGTGTTATCAGGCAGAGATAAGTAATGTACAATGCAGAAATTGACCTACACAAATATGAAAATCGTGGCATTGAGTGTGTCTTAGTGTTTTGATATATCTTAGTGCTTTGATATCAGTTGATAAAATTAAAACCAAATATGAGTATGATATCATCGGCATTATAATTAACGCAGATGTTGGCAATTTTATATATAAAATATTATATCAAGAAGTGATAATGTAAA
>CAVBPJ010000064.1:0-14125 GCA_963597265.1 Evtepia sp.
CAATAATACCATCAACAAAAAAAGAAATACCGCCTGCCGGTTACAACCAACAAGCGGTACTTCGTAAAGAGTTTAAAAAAACTAACAGTCTTAATATTAATCAAGTTCTGGCTCAATTAAACCATATGTGTTGCCCTTTCTCTTATAAACAACATTAACTTCCTCTGTCTCAGAATTGAAGAATACATAGAAGTTGTGTCCAAGAAGCTCCATCTGAACGCATGCTTCTTCTGGATCCATAGGCTTGATGCCGAATCTCTTGGTTCTGATGATCTTAACTTCATCATCATCATAGTCCTTCTCAACGAATTCCTGTGCAAATGCTGCTGCGTTCTGCTGCTTGTCAACAATCTTGTTCTTATACTTCTTAAGCTGACGCTCGATAACTTCCTCAACAAGGTCAATAGAAACATACATATCGCTGCTTACCTGCTCGCTTCTTATGATGTTACCCTTAACTGGAATTGTTACCTCTATCTTCTGTCTTTCCTTCTCAACGCTTAAAGTTACGTTAACCTCTGTCTCTGGTGCAAAAAATCTGTCAAGCTTTCCAAGCTTCTCCTCTACTGCTGACTTCAAACCCTCTGTTATATCAATATTTCTTCCTGTAATTATAAATCTCATGATGTCCAACTCCTTTACGTGTTTTATAATCGTGGGCAGAGGTAAGAATCTGATCGTAAAACCCTTTCCAACCTTCTCTTTATAAAATCTATCAGACATTCTTCCTTCTTCAATCACTACATATGTCGAAAGAATATATTACATATGCAGCTAACACGACCTAAGATACATTACTGTATACTTATTTTATGTAAGTATTATATCACATATTTGTAAATTAACAAGTATGTCCGTTAATTATTTTATGCAAATATGTCAATAGCTGTTTGGAAGATTTTTCATTTTTTGCAATAATTAACAAAACATTTATTCTGTTTCAGGTATACTAAATTAATAACAAAATATTGTGGATAATTGTGGATAATGTGGATAACTTGGTTAATAAGTCCATTTTTAGATGATATCGGAGTTTTTTATTGTGGAAAACTTTTCTGGGCGTTTTGAAACCCTGTCAAGCAATTATTGAATTAAATACAATCTGTTTTTCTTTTTGGTAAGGATGCACAAGCCGGTTTTTGTCAATATTTGTTTTTAATTTTTTTATAGAAATATGCAGTATTTTCCTGTATTATAATAACGATATTATTGAAATTACATTGTTTTAAGAAAGGCATATTATTATGAAAAAAACTATAGTTATAACTGGTGCTTCCCGTGGAATCGGAAGAGCCATTGCAATAGAACTCGCCGGAAAAGATACTAATATTGTTATTAACTGTGTGAATAATGTGGATAAACTAAATGAGGTTAAGGCAATTATTGAAGCTAAGGGCAGTGAATGTGAAACATTTGCAGGTGATATGGGCAGTTACGGTGATGTACAGAAAATGTTTGATATATGCCTGCAGCGTTTCGGACAGGTTGATGTACTTATTAATAATGCAGGCATATCAGTTGTCGGACTTTTTCAGGACATGAGTGAAGATGAGTGGCACAAAATATGCAACACTAATATAGATTCTGTGTTTAACTGCTGCCATTTTGCCGTTAAGGATATGATGAAGCGGCACTGCGGTACAATTATTAACATATCCTCTGTATGGGGACTGTATGGTGCAAGCTGTGAAGTTGCTTATTCAGCGACCAAAGGGGCTGTCAACGCATTTACAAGGGCGCTGGCTAAGGAACTTGCTCCTAGTGGAATTCAGGTCAATGCTATCGCCTGCGGAGCTATTGACACAGAGATGAACGGTCATCTCTCTGATGATGACAAGGCAGAACTTGCCGAAGAAATTCCTGCAGGCCGTTTTGGAAACCCGCAGGAAGTTGCAGAACTTGTTAAATCTCTTTCCGGAATGAACAGTTATCTTACCGGTCAGGTAATAACTCTTGATGGCGGCTGGATATAATCAGCCGATATAACTTTTATCAATCTTAATCACGGCGCGGCACTCACTCTGCTTCTCCGTGATTTTTTTCTGTATCTGGTATTTTATCTCGTCATCTGACAGATGATAGTTGTAAGGAACAAGCACATCAAAGATAAGGTTTGTTATAAAAGGTCCTTTAACTGTTCTGAAATCGTGTATATCGAGTTCCTCTCCTACCGACTTCACAACCTGGGCAGTCATATTTCGCAGATGATTGATTACCTCATCATCTGTGATTACCGGATCCATATGTATGCTTATAAAGCATTTCATATGCTTCTCAACTCTTCTTTCTGCCATGTCTATATAATCGTGTGCTTCCATCATATCCATATTGGCTGGAACTTCCGCATGGAGTGAAGCATATACTCTTCCCGGGCCGTAATTGTGTACAATCAGGTCGTGAACTCCTATTATATGCTTATCCTGAAGTACAATATCTTCAAGCTCTTTAACATATTCTTTCGTTGGCGGCTGTCCAAGAAGCGGCTGCAATGTATCTTTAGCTGCACCGAATCCTGCAAGTATTACGAACACAGCAACAACTACTCCGGCTATACCATCTATATTGATATTAGAAAACAGTGTAAGAAGTACACCTATAAGAACTACCGATGTTGCAACACAGTCTGATAAACTGTCTGTTGCTGTAGCCTTCATTGCGGCAGAATCCACTTTATTGCCAAGATATTTGTTGAATTTAGCCATCCACATTTTCATAAGGATTGATAATACCAGTATTATAAGAGATGGTACGGATACCTCAAGCGCTGTAGGATGAAGTATTTTCCTGAATGATGTTGTCAGCAGTTCAAATCCCATGATTATGATTGCGCCTGATACTATGAATCCGGATATATATTCAATTCTTCCGTGACCGTAAGGATGTTCATAATCAGCTGGCTTTCCTGCAAGTTTGAAGCCTATGAGTGTAACAACCGATGAACCCGCGTCCGATAAGTTGTTCACAGCATCTGCCATAATTGAGACTGATGCTGTAAGCACTCCGGCTAATATCTTTGCCGAAAACAGAATCAGATTGCAGATTATTCCAACAATGCCTGCAAATATCCCATATCGCGTTCTTACCTGCGGGTCTTTGGTTTTATCGTAGTCCTTTACGAATGTCTTAAGTAATAAATCTATCATTTCCTTCTCCTTCATGCCCCTCCGACATATTTATACTCAGTATATACTATATTCAATACAATTTAAAGATTCATATTTTTCATTTACAGCTAATGCAATATGGGATTATAATAGGAGCAATTATTGCGAAATATGGAGGATAGCAATGTTAGAATTTGAAAAGGTAAGACCGGAAGATGTGGGGATATCTTCCAAAGGACTTATCAACTTTGCCAGAAGGCTTGAATACAATAATATTCCAATGCACAGCATAATTGTGATGCGACACGGTAAGATCTGTATGGAAAGCTACTATGCACCATACACGAAAGACACTCTTCACAGAATGTTTTCTGTCACCAAATCTTTCGTTTCACTTGCAATCGGGCTGCTTGCTGATGAGGGCAGAATCTCACTTGATGACCATATTGTTGATTATTTCCCTGAGAAACTGCCAGAAACAGGCGCTCACCCTTACATGCAGATGCTCACAATAAGGCAGATGCTTAGCATGAGAACATGTCATGATAAAAATGCTTACAAAATCGGAGGCTCACCTGACTGGGTAAGTTCTTTCTTTACCGTTACACCTGACCATGTTCCTGGAACGAATTTTTCTTATGATACAGCTTCAACACATACATTATGTGCACTTGTTGAAAAGCTTACCGGTATGAATATGCTTGATTATCTAAGAAAGAAATTCTTAGATGAAATTGGATTTTCCAAGGAGGCATATCTTCTTAAATCTCCTGACGGCGTAACAAGCATGGGTGGTTCTGGAATGTGTGCAACACCAAGAGATGTTCTTAAAGTTATGTATGTCGTATCACAAGACGGAAAGCTCAATGGAAAACAGCTTATTCCTTACGGTTATCTTAAGGAAGCAACATCTAAGCAGAGTGACCCTTATGGCAAATCAGGTACATGGGAAGAGATGCAGGGGTATGGCTACCAGTTCTGGATGACAACGCACAACGGTTATGCATTCTATGGAATGGGCGGACAGCTTGCAATATATTATCCTGACAAAGATGTTATTCTTGCCACAACTGCTGACACACAGGGTCGTCAGGGCGGAGTACAGTGGATATATGATGCATTTTACGAGGAAGTATATGACCATATTGATACATCTGCTGATACATACACTAATAATGTCAGTTATGAAGAGTTCACAGTTTTTGAGAATTCACGCCAGCTTCTTGTCGAACCGGGTGAATATGATTCTGACCTTATAAACAAAATCAACGGGAAGAGCTATGCATTTGACGATAATCCGTGTGGTGTAACAGACATGAAGCTTACATTTACAGGTGACGAAGGAACATTTTTCTATACTAATGCAACCGGAAAACATGAACTGCGTTTCGGGCTTGGAAAGAATGTATTCCAGAATTTCCCTGATTATGGCTTCAAATGTGGTGCAAGTGCCGCTTTCAGGACAGATAATAATCTTCTTATCAAAGTTCAGGTTATTGACAGTGCCATCGGCAATATGTATATATCATTAAGCTATATTGATGATTATGTTACAGTTATGATGAGAAAGCTTGAAGAGACATATTTTAATGAATATGATGGAGTTTTCAGTGGTAAATTAAACAGTTAGATATTAAAGGGGCGGTCACACTTACCTGTATGACCGCCTCTTTCTTTACTTCTCTATGATTCTTCCTTCGCTAATCTCAATTATCTCGTCAGAGAGCATCTCAAGTTCTTCCTTGTCATGGCATGCAATTATGATAAGCGCACCTCTCTTCTTCTGTTCCTCAAGTATCTCATGCACCTGCTTTGCTCCGGCTTCATCAAGTGCATTGATAGGCTCATCAAGTATGATAAGGTCAGGATTCTCCATGTATGCTGCAGCAATTCCAAGCTTCTGCTTCATACCAAGAGAATACTTCCTGTATGTTCTTTTATCATCAGGGTCAAGTCCCACCTGACGTATTACCTCTCTTATATGTTCATCATCAACTCTGTTCTGGATTGATGCAAGCACCTTAAGGTTCTTAAATCCTGTATAATTACCGATAAATGCCGGATTCTCAATTAACACTCCGACACTGTCCGGAAATGTCATATCTTTTCCAAGGATTTTGCCGTCTATCTCAACAGTTCCCTCAGTTGCTGATATAAGACCGCATATAACTCTCATAAGCATTGTCTTTCCTGAACCATTCTTTCCCTTTAATCCGTACACTTTACCGCTTGTAAGTTCCAGATTAACATTATCAAGAACCTTTGCCTTCTTTATAACCTTTGAAACATTTGTAAGCTTTATTACCATAATTACACCCTCCAATCACTCTTCTTTAATATATCCATTCTCCTAAACGAAACATATCCTGCAATTACTGAAATAACTATCAGCACAATATCTGCAATAACCGTCAGCGTAAGACTTCCGCCTTCCGGTGTATACATAATATTTCTTAATGCCATGAAGCCGTTTCCTATAAACAGGAATGACCTGAAAAACACTCCCATAATCAATATAACTACGACAGTAATATATCCGATAATCGGTCCCATAATCTGTGAAACACATATCTGTACAAGACATATTGCGATTGTCGTAAGAAGCCCCGCGATAATTATATACACTGCAAGTCTTGTAAGATTCGGATTATTTTTTATTAGTGTTTTGTCGTAACCGTCTATACTGATACACACCTGTTTATTAACCTGCAGACTCAGTCTTCCGCCTGCCAGCGAAACACCGGCTATCTCAATTATTAAGATTCCATAACAGATACATGCAGTAATCACCGCCCATATACATTTGGAAATCCACCATACCAGCTTCTTACCGGCTCTCATAAGAACCATTCCACCATAACCGTTAATGTCCTTGAATGGATAATTACCTATTGCAAAGCCAATAAGAATATTCGGAAGTATGTATGCTGTCGGAATATTAATATCCGTCTGTACATCAACAATCCAGCGCATCCCGCGGAATATATATAATATGATATCCGATGATGTGTATTGTCCCATAAAATGTTTTGTCTTACAGCGCACAAGAAAGTCTGTAATAAGAACAGCATACACCACTGCAATCAGAAGAAATTTCTTCCACTGATGCACTATTCCATTAACGATATCGTACCTTATCTGAAACATCACATTTTTCATCTGAAAAAGTCCTTTCTTCTGATAATCACAGTTGTTACCAGTGACACAGCCAGACACAATATCAGCGGATACAATATATTCTGCCATATCTGTACACCATTCATATAGATATTGCCTCTGAGCTTGTAATAATGTGTAAGAAATCCCATAGATGCCATGTTCTCTAAACTACTCATCCCCAGCGCCGCCAGAAAACCAATCCACTGGTTGTTTGTAAGCCACCACATAATCATCATAAGTGTGCCTGATACATACAGTATTGCAAATGCTTCTATAACAAATGCGATTATAAAAAGCCACAGCGATGGACGATTCTGTATTATATCTCCCGTTGCCATGAATGCCCTGCTGAATTTTTCATCCCAGTTATATACTTTTCTTGTCATCAGATACCCGGCTGTTAAAGTTACCACCATAATATACACAGAGAAAAATCCTGCTGCCACAACCAGATTAATCTGTGAGTTAATCCACACATTTCTTACATTCTTTCTTCGTATAACTATTGCACTGTTCAGGTCATATTTCTGAATATAAAGAACATAAAACAACACAAATGGAACAACATATCTCCACATTGTACTTACATTCACACTGATAAGCGCATCGTACAGGCACGGATTTCCATTAATAGCAGTCTGATTTATAAGTTTAAGGATTATATCCATCGGTACAAGTGCTGTTACTAATACAAACACAGCTGCCGTAAGTGCAGCCTCACTTACATTAAATAATAATTTTAATTTCTTCATCCATCTATACCCCTGATTACAATAGCCTGTCTTACAGGATAAGCCTTAAAACACAGATATATATCTTTATGAAGGAGCTTATCCAGCTTCTTTTCACTCAGATAATTTTTACTAATGACATATGCCAGTGTAAATTCTCTGATCTCACCTTTATTAACAGTTACATTATCTTCACATACCATCCCCTGATTTTCATAACCATCCGGGTATATAACAAGATTAGAGTTAGGCACAAGACCAAGCATATTAAACTTATCCTGCGACTCATTAAGAACCTTAACCTTCAATACTATATAATTAAACCTGCCCATTTCCTTGACATCTGCACTGTATTTTTCATTAACTTCATGATCACTGCAGTAATCAATCCCTGTAACCTTAATCTTTACCCCATCAGAATACTGTACCCATTCATCCACCTCTGCGATTTCTTCATCCGGCTCTGGAAATCTGTGATTCACATCTATATATCCAACTGCAACTACCACAGCAATTACTGCTATTATTATAAATGTAATTATAAACGGGTGCTTTCTTATGCTGAATCTGCTTTTAGTATGTTTCATGCTTAAGCCCTCCTATAAAATACACAACGATTCCAAGTATCAGTAATACTGCTATATACACTATGAACGATACTCCGGTATTGGTCTGCGCCATATTAAAAAGCTTTGTCGGTGCAATACCTCTCAGCCATTTCTTATCAGACATGCGCAGTATCGCATTGGCAAATTCAGTAATAATATATGGTGCAAGAATAGCCACAAATCTGTTATTAACTATATTAGATACAATAAGTGCTATTGTTGCCATAAAACCTCCGCACACAAAAAGCAGAATCATGTACATAATCATATAAATGTGTGGATGTGTATAGAATACTGCTGACCATATACTTTTTGGAGAACTCGCAAATACACCAACCGGCCACACCAGTGATGGAAGAATAGTTATTGCGGTCAGATAATTAATAAGCAATGGCATAACCACTACTACGCCCCCTGTCACAAACACTGCAATATACTTGGCAACAAGATAATTAAACTTAGCTGTTCTCGTTACATAATTCTTAATAATTCCGCTTTTAATATCTGACAGATATGTAACTGCATATGGCATTGCTGCCAGTATCGGAATCAGTCTTATAAACAGGCTGTATTCAAACGATACGCCGTTACCAATCCACATCTGAAATGCACTTATCGGCATTAATGTAGCATTATCAGGCATATATCCCATCAACGGATTCATAGCTGCCGGTATAATTCTGGTTATAATCTGTGCTATGCTCAACCCCATCCCGATTATAAGAGCCAGCCACAGGCTCCAGCTTTTAAATGCCCTTTCGAGCTCTGTCTTAATCATCACTTTCATACTGTTTTCCTCCCGGCTACTTGTCTATATCAAGCTTTACTATCGGAGAACCAACAGGAAATGCTTTATCTGTTGTACTGTAGCATGTATATAACGAATCTATAGTAAGACCATCAGTTGTTATATCCTTATATGTATCTATAAATTCACCTCCAACATTAGCAGTTGTTCTTGTGTATGAAGTAACAAATTCATAAGGAATGAACTCCATTGCAACAACTTCTTTAGTTTCTCCCGGCTTAATTGTAAGATGATGTCTGAATATTTCGTGGTCATCATGAATATTAAGATATGATTGTCTGCTTTCTATGGTTGAATAATAGGTTGCATCATCCTGCTTGTTATATCTGAAACAGTACAAGCGGAATCCGTTCGACAAAAACAGAAAATCTTCATCATCATTATTAGTAATCTTTAATTTCATCAGCAAAGCAACCTGCTTCATACCTTTTCTGTCATTTGCAAATGTTCCATCTTCATTAATCATCTTGTCATATGCACTGAATTTTTCTGGTGTTTCAGTATCATATTTTATATATTCAGCTATATCATCCTCGCTCATCAGCTTGGATAATTCATCAACATTTTCAGCAATGGCTGTTTCCCCAATGCTGTATGTAAATTTGGTAACCAGCTTTCCTGTATGAATCTCCATATCAACATCTGAAAATCTTTCAGCATATTTAGGACTGCTTGAAACCATTCCCCCAAACACATTATCAATTTTCCGCTCGCGTGATTCATTCTCCTGAATAGCGCCTGTCTGATTTGACTGATTGGTCTGATTCTCTATGGCTGTGCTTGTCTCCTCAAAACGTCTTACGTCTTCAATGCTCTGTCTGCTGCAGCCTCCTATTACTAATGTCCCTGCCATAAGGACTGGAATAATTAAACATTTTCTTCTCCCCATAAGTACCTCCTTGATATAAGTTCTCTTACACTTATATACGAAGTACATTTATAAAAAGTTGAAAAATAATAAAAAATTCCCGACAGACCATCGTGCATATTCACACTTCCGGTCTGCCGGGAATCATTAATTATAATCAATTATCAAATTGTTAATTAGAACATAAGTCTTAATACCCATGTAAGGAAATTAACTGCAACATATGAGATTGCCATTATAAGTGGAATCTTCTTCTCGTCCTTGCATAAAGCACGGATTGCTATGTAAACAAATGCGTAACCTGCTACATTAGAAAATACTGATATACAAGAAGATATTCTGTCAATGAATCCTACTGATGTAAGTCCTGTTACCCAGCTAAGTAACTCTGCTGGTATACCAAGTACTGCTGTAATCGCATATACCGCAAGACCCTGTACATATGTAACATTAGCCTTGTTAAATGCCTTTGCAAGAAGCATAACTACAAGTGCAATTACTGCTGCTGCTACTGCTACCAGAAGAATCTCAAGAAGCATATTCTTGAATATTAAGCCTACTGGATATGGCTTGGTATTAGTATATGAGCTGTAATAAGATGAAAGTAAGCTATCAAGTTCTTTACTTCCTGTTGTAACCTTAGCCTTACCATTGGCAATTAACATATTAAATAATCTTGTAAGCATGTTAATAATTGCCTGACCACCAATAAGAACTGCTATCATAATGACATTAGCCTTAGCAACAAATGCTGATACTGTCTCTACTGGTGAAGTAAATAACCCCTTTAAGATGTTAACATAGTCAAGTGCTGCATTAGCTCCTGCTTTCTTAACAGCGTCCATCTGCTGTGAAGCCTGCTGCTGATATGCATTCTGCTGTGCCTGCTGGCCTGCTCCCTGCTGGAATGTCTGCTGCGCTGCCTGCTGGTTAAATCCCTGCTGTGTCTGCTGACATGTACAGATTTCTCCGTCCTGTAACTGTCTTCCGCAATACTTGCAAAAACTCATTTCTTTTCCCTCCTGAAAGTAAAAGTTATAATATTGTACGGTTGTTGTCTCAACCTCTGTTATAATACCATATATATTTATTTTCAGCAACGGCGATATATGCACATTACCCTATTGTAATGTATCAAAAATAAGCTTTTATATGTTACTGCTCACACGCCTGCTCAAGCACTTCGAAATAATTCTCAAATGTCTTACAACAACACTCATAATTATCAATTACAATACCTTCAACACGCAATCCAATAAGCGCGAAAGACATTGCCATTCTGTGGTCATTATAAGTATCGACAACTCCCGGCTTAACCTTACCCGGAGATATCTCTATACGGTCTCTGCCTTCCTTGACATCAACGCCAAGATTGTTAAGCTCGTTGACCATTGCCTCAATTCTGTCAGATTCCTGTAATCTTATATGTTCAATATTCTTAATAACTGTAGTAGTCTTTGCAAATGGAGCGATAGCTGCAAGTGTCATTGACTGATCTGAGAAATCATTCATATCAACATCCACACCGCAATATTCGCCATCCTTAGGACCGCTGACACATATGCCTTCTCGTTCCTCTGTCACAGCACAGCCCATCTGTTTAAGTACATCTATAAACTTAAGGTCTCCCTGCATTGAATTAGAATGTACACCCTTAACGATAGCTGTTCCGCCTGTAAGTGCTGCTGCTGCATAGAAGTAGCATGCTGCTGAAACATCCGGCTCAATGTAATATGTCTGTGGATAATAACCTGAACCAGCCGGCACTATGTATTCAGAACCTTCATGCTCTACTACACATCCGAACTGTTCCATCATCTTGGCTGTTATACGCACATATGAGCCTTCCGTCTTATCACTTGTAATATGAACATGTATTCCTTCTTCAAGCATAGGAGATGTCATCATAAGAGCACTTAAGAACTGTGTACTTTCGCTTATGCTTATTGATACATGGTTCTGTGGCTTCTTTCCACCGTAAGCTGCACCCTTTACATTAACTGGAAGATGTCCGTCTTTCTCAAGGAACTCAATCTCTGCTCCCATGCTCTGTAATGCTTCGAAAAGAGGAAGCATTGGTCTTTTCTTCATCTGTTCAGAAGCTTCAATTGTGTACTCACCATCTGATAATGCAAGCATGGCTGTAAGGAATCTTGCTGCTGTTCCGGCACTTCCTACATTAATTGTAGCTCTCTTCTTAGGAATATCTCTGCCATGTCCGTGAATGATAACATATCGTTCAACTTCGTTTACTTCGATAATATATCCAAGTGAGATAAGACTTAAAAGAAAATGTCTTGAATCGTCACTGAATAAAACTCCTTTAAGGGTACATTCGCCCTGTGATAATGCTGCCATAAGCAGCGCTCTGTTAGTAATACTCTTTGAACCAGGCACTTCAACTGTACAGTGAATCGGGTGGTCCAGCTTCTTAACCTTGTACTGTGACATAATTTTACTACTCCATTAAACGTAATTATCTCTCGTCCATATCAACATATGGTCTGTGATGTCCAACATATTTGTAAGCAGGACGGATAATCTTACCTGCATTAACAAGTTCCTCAAGTCTGTGTGCACACCATCCTGAAATTCTTGAAGTTGCAAACATTGGTGTAAACATTTCTTCAGGAATACCAAGCATTGTGTATACAAATCCACTATAGAAATCGACATTGGCACAGACTGGCTTAAACATCTTTCTCTTGTTCATGATAAGCTGTCCTGCCTCGCTCTCAACAAGCTCATATAATGCAAATTCCTTCTGCATACCCTTCTCTTCTGAAAGCTGCTTTGCAAACTTCTTAAGAATAACTGCTCTTGGATCTGAGTTAGTATATACAGCATGACCCATACCATAGATAAGTCCCGCATGGTCAAATGCTTCTTTATCAAGGATCTTGTTAAGATATGTACATATCTCATCTCTGTCATCCCAGTTGCTGCAATGTCCCTTAATATCTGTAAACATTTCCTGAACTTTTAAGTTAGCACCACCGTGCTTAGGTCCTTTAAGGGATGCAATTGATGAAGCAATTGCTGAGTATGTATCTGTTCCTGATGAAGTAACAACGTGAGTTGTAAATGTTGAGTTGTTACCACCACCATGCTCTGCATGAAGAACAAGACAGATATCAAGTACCTTTGCTTCAAGTTCTGTAAAGTTTCCATCATCTCTTAACATGTAAAGAATGTTCTCGGCTGTTGAATAACCCTTCTTAGGATTCTTTATCATAAGTGTTCCATCAAGCTTAAAATGTCTGTATGACTGATAAGCATATACTGAAAGAAGAGGCATCTTGGCTATAAGCTGAAGACTCTGTCTTAATACATTAGGAATTGAGATATCATCCGGATTCTCATCATATGAATAAAGACTTAAGATACTCTTCATAAGAGAATTCATAAGGTTAGTACTTGTAGCTTTCATAATAACATCTCTGATGAATGCTCCTGAAAGTTCCTGAAGGTCTGTTAAAATTCTTATGAATCTGTCTAACTGATCCTTGTCTGGAAGTACACCGAATAACAGAAGATATGTAGCTTCCTCAAATCTGAATCTATCAAGGCTGCTTCTCTTGATAAGCTCCTCAACATTATATCCCTGAAAATATAACTCTCCGTCTACAGGTATCTTTCTACCGTGAACACTCTGGTTACCTAATACATCTGATATCTCTGTAAGACCTGTAAGTACACCGTTACCATTACTGTCACGAAGACCTCTCTTAACGTCATACTCCGTATAGAGATTCTGATCGATTATACCTGAGGCTGTACACTCTTTTACAAGTTCCTCAAAATCGCTCTTATCTACTGTTGAAAGTTCCATCATTTCCTGATTGTTCATAGCTTTCCTCCTCTTAATTATTTCCCGCATAGCTAAAAACGCAGATGAAGATATTATATCTGCTAATACTAGTGTTTGTCAATTTACTGTTGTTCCTGACTTCTCATGTCGATTACAGAGTCAGCAAGCTGTATCAGATTCTCTGCACTTCCCTGCATAAAGCCCTTTTTGCTTACAACAAGACAGTTATCATCTCCAACGAACAGATATATGTTGTCCTGATCCTGATCCCATCTTACAACATCATTCCAGCTGAATGTGTCACTGTCATTTTCTTCATCTGTGATAATAATATTCTCTGCATCTATTTCATATGAGAATTTAACGCCAATCATCTTTCCATATATATTATGGAACTTTCGTCTGTTACTCTTGTCCATTCCTATAATTCCAATATATAGAAAAACCACAGCCACAACTCCGAACAGCAGAATCATGAATGTATCCGCCTGCGCATTGCCTGTCAGCTTCATCACAAGTTCTCTTACCATCATCATTGCGAATATTATTCCGAACAGCTTATATATAAGCTTAAATGTTTTATACTTGCTATTACCTGTCTCACAGACACGCATAGCCCCTTCCATACATTCCTTTGTAAATGCTGTATTATTCCTGATTGTCATGTATTCCTCCCTTGCATTATCCCCATATGTAAACCACTAAATGGTATCCGTCTAAATAATAATTTTAAGCCCGGCGGGGGAGGTGTGTCAATGTTATATTGCGGGGTGTGGAAGTTGTGAGGAGGTTGCTGACTGCCAGCCGCTAATGGGGATTTTGCTGATGGCAATGCGACTGTATAGCATATATTTCACGAATCTGATATAATACTTACATGCATTTACTGGATATTTTTCTCGTGATACCTATAAGTAGTCGCATTTTATGATAACTTATAGGTTATTTCCGACCATTTTTATCTTACATTAACTGAAAATGCCACATGATGGAGATAAATTACCTATAAGAGTTATATTTTTGAATTGTTTATAGG
>CAVBPJ010000065.1:0-3534 GCA_963597265.1 Evtepia sp.
ATAAGAATATTGTAATAATATTGAATAAAAAGTACTTGCAATATAATTAATGCTTTGATATAATGCACTTTGTGTGAAAAAACATGCAGGTGGATTTTACGGCTGGTGCCGGTATACGCGCCGGTGGCCGCAAAAGATGAAACCCGCAAAAGATTAATTAACCAATGGAGGTATTAAAATGAGCGTAATTTCAATGAAACAGTTACTTGAGGCAGGTGTTCACTTCGGACATCAGACAAGAAGATGGAACCCTAAGATGGCTGAGTACATCTACACAGAGAGAAATGGTATCCATATCATCGACTTACAGAAGTCTGTAGGTAAGGTTGACGAGGCTTACAAGGCAATCTCTGATATCGCTGCTGAAGGTGGTACAATCCTTTTCGTAGGTACTAAGAAGCAGGCTCAGGATGCAATCGCTACAGAGGCAGAGCGTTGCGGAATGTTCTATGTTAACGAGAGATGGTTAGGCGGTATGCTTACTAACTTCAAGACAATCCAGAGCAGAATTGCAAAGCTTAAGGAAATCGAGACAATGCAGGAAGATGGAACATTTGATGTTCTTCCTAAGAAGGAAGTTATCAACCTTAAGAAGGAACTTGAGAAGCTTCAGAAGAACCTTGGCGGTATCAAGGAAATGAAGAAGCTCCCAGATGCAATCTTCATCGTTGATCCTAAGAAGGAAAGAATCTGTGTTCAGGAAGCACACGCACTTGGTATCAAGTTAATCGGTATTGCAGATACTAACTGTGATCCAGATGAATTAGATTATGTAATCCCTGGTAATGATGATGCTATCAGAGCTGTTAAGTTAATCGTTTCTAAGATGGCTGATGCAGTTATCGAAGCTAATCAGGGTGAAGAAGCAGCTCCAGCTGTAGAGGAAGAAGTAGCTGAGGAAGCTTAATATTTAAGTAACGACTTAAGTTTATGTATGCTTCAGCCTGTAAGTTCAGGTTGAAGCATTTTTAAAATTATTATTTATTGGAGGATATGATAATGGCAGCAGTTACAGCAGCAATGGTTAAAGAACTTAGAGAGTCTACTGGCGCAGGTATGATGGAGTGTAAGAAGGCTCTTACAGAGACAAATGGTGATATGGAAGCAGCTGTTGATGTTCTTAGAAAGAGCGGAGCAGCTAAGGTTGAGAAGAAGGCAGGAAGAATTGCAGCAGAAGGTATTACAAGAGTTGCATCTGAAGGCAATACAGCAGTTGTAGTAGAAGTTAACTCAGAGACAGATTTCGTAGCTAAGAATGCTACATTCCAGGAATTTGTACAGGCTGTTGCTGATAAGGCACTTAAGGCTTCAGTTGATAAGGCTGGAGATGGCGAAGATGTATGCGCTATCCTTGGTATGCAGTCAGAACTTGAAGAGAAGACTCTTACAATCGGCGAGAAGCTTTCTCTTAGAAGATTCCAGAAGATTACAGGTGACTGTGTAGCTTCATATATTCACGGTGGCGGAAGAATTGGTGTTCTTGTTGCAGCAGACGGCGCTTCTAACGATGCAATCAAGGAAGCACTTACTAACGTAGCAATGCAGATCGCAGCTATGAACCCACAGTACCTTAGCAGAGAAGATATGTCAGCAGACGAACTCGCTAAGTTAAGAGAAATCACAGAGAAGAGCGCATTAAATGATCCAGCTACTCTTCCAAAGCCAATCTTAAACAAGTTAATTGATAAGGCTATCAATGATAAGGTATGGAGTGATGCTGATATCGCAACATACGAAGAGCATAAGAGCAACATGCAGTACTTATTCAACTTCCTTTCAAAGGAAGCAGCTGCACAGTTAGCAGAGCTTGCATTAGCAGACGAGGCTAATATCGTAGCAGATAAGATCTTCAACGGATTAGTAGAAGGTCGTGTATCTAAGCAGCTTAAGGAAATCTGCCTTATGGATCAGGTTTATGTTAAGGCTGAGGATGGAAAGCAGTCAGTTGCTAAGTACCTTGCAGAAGTTGCTAAGGCTAACGGTGCTTTCACAGTTAAGGGATATGTTCGTTTTGAGACAGGTGAAGGTCTTGAGAAGAAGAACGAAGACTTCGCAGCAGAAGTTGCAGCTCAGTTAAAGTAATTAATATATAATTAATTATAATATACGGTGAGTATTAATAATCCTCCGGAGTTTGATATTGGACTCTGGAGGATTTTTTGGAATATAACAGAGATTTAAGACTTCTATATTTGACAGTTATATGCTATAATCATCAATATATGACATTATAGGAAAAGAATTATTAACTGGAGGCACGTATGGATAACATTAAAAGAGTAATACTTAAACTTAGTGGCGAGGCTCTTGCTAAGAAAGAGGGCGGCTATAATGATGAACTTATAGAGAATATTGCCAGTCAGGTTAAGACAATAGTTGACAAGGGAACAGATGTCGGCGTAGTTATTGGTGGCGGTAACTACTGGAGAGGTCGTTCTAATGATAATATCGACAGAACTAAGGCAGACCAGATAGGTATGCTTGCAACAATTATGAACTGTATCTATGTTTCAGAGATATTCCGTTCACAGGGAATCAAGACTAATATTCTTACACCATTTGAATGTGGAAGCATGACAAAGCTTTTCTCTAAGGACAGAGCTAATAAGTATTTTGAAAAAGGTATGGTTGTATTCTTCGCAGGAGGAACAGGTCATCCATATTTCTCAACTGATACAGGTATTGTATTAAGAGCTATTGAGCTTGATGCAGATGCTATTCTTCTTGCTAAGGCTATTGATGGAATATATGACAGTGATCCTAAGATTAATCCAGAGGCTAAGAAGTATGATACAATCTCAATTAATGAAGTTGTAGAGAAGAAGCTAGGAGTTATTGATATGACTGCTTCAGTTATGTGCATGGAGAACAAGATGCCTCTTATGGTATTCGGACTCGAGGAAGAGAACAGCATAGTTAATGCTTTATCAGGAAAGTTTAATGGAACAGTAGTAACTGTTGATTAATATAATAATAATGGAGGATTTTATGGAAAATATTAAAGATATTGAAGGAAGAATGCAGAAGTCAGTTGACAACTTAAAGGAAGAATATACAACAATCAGAGCTGGAAGAGCTAACCCACATATTCTTGACAGATTAAGAGTTGATTATTATGGAACACCTACACCAATCCAGCAGGTTGCCAATGTTTCTGTACCAGAAGCAAGAATGATTCAGATTCAGCCTTGGGAAGCAAGTCTTATTAAGGATATTGAGAAGGCAATTCTTGTTTCAGATTTAGGACTTACACCTAACAATGATGGTAAGACAATCAGACTTGTGTTCCCTGAATTAACAGAGGACAGAAGAAAAGAACTTGCTAAGGATATCAAGAAGAAGGGCGATAATGCCAAGGTTGCTATCCGTAATATCAGAAGAGATGCCAACGATGCAATCAAGAAAGAGAACAAGGCTGGCGATATCTCTGATGATGAAGCTAAGAATTCAGAGGATGAAATTCAGAAGATTACTGATAAGTACATTGCTATGATTGATAGCGCTATAGATGATAAGACTAAAGAGATACTTACA
>CAVBPJ010000065.1:3544-13632 GCA_963597265.1 Evtepia sp.
TACTTACAGTTTAAGAAAATGTCAGGGCTGTTGGATATTTAACAACAGCCTTTTTGTAATTGAAACGAATTGCGAGAGGAATCATATATATGGATACATTTAATGAGAGTCTTGGATTGAAGATTCCGGGGCATGTTGCCGTTATTCTTGATGGCAATGGAAGATGGGCTAAGAAAAGACACCTCCCAAGAACAATGGGACATGTGCAGGGCAGTAAAGTTGTTGAAGATATGCTTTATGTTGTTGATGAACTTGGTGTAAAGTATTTTACCGTATATGCATTTTCAACAGAGAACTGGAAGCGTTCAACAGAAGAAGTAAGTACTCTTATGGGAATCTTAAGAACATATCTTAAGGATTGTGTTAAGAAATCCATGAAGAATAATGTACGATGCAGGGTTATTGGAAGAAAAGATGAACTCAGTCAGGATATTATTGACAGTATCAATAATCTTGAAGAACAGACTAAGAATAATACAGGGCTTAATTTCACTATAGCTATTAACTATGGCGGAAGAGACGAGATAACAAGAGCGGTAAGAAAGATTGCCGATAAGGTATCAGAAGGAAGTCTTAAGCCTGAAGATATAGATGAGAATATGATAAGTAATAATCTTGATACATGGGAGTTACCGGATCCTGATTTACTTATCAGAACAAGCGGTGAACAGAGATTATCTAATTATCTGTGCTGGCAGCTTGCTTATACAGAATTCTATTTCACAGATGTTTACTGGCCTGATTTTGACAGGGAAGAGCTTATTAAAGCATTTGAGAAATACAATAAAACAGAAAGAAGATTCGGCGGAGTTAAGGAGGAGTAGTAGATTATGCGTACAAGAATTATGAGTGGAGCTGTGCTCATAGTCATACTTTTCACATGCCTCTATTTCGGAGGCTGGGTTACATTCGGATTCAGTCTTTTTATTTCGCTTGTCGGAATGTATGAGCTTATTAAAGTTAAGAAGCTTGAGAAGACAGGACTTGCAGTTGTAGGATATATTGCGGCAATTACTTATTATTTTATTCTTTTACTTAATGACCCGGCATATATTTTACTGCTTCTTGTAGCTTCATGCATACTTATGATGTCAGTTTATGTATTTACATTTCCAAGATATAAGACAGAAGATGTTATGTGGGTATTCTTTAGTATAGTATATGTTGCAGTAACACTTTCTTATATCTATCAGGTAAGAATGTTACAGGACGGAATATATATTGTATGGCTTATATTCGTGTCTTCATGGGGCAATGATACATGTGCATATTTTACAGGTGTATTCCTTGGAAAGCACAAGATGACTCCACAGCTTTCACCTAAGAAGACTTACGAGGGTGCTATAGGCGGAGTTGTGGGTGCAACACTTCTTGGATTTGGTTATGGATTTGCCATAAGTTCCAAGATGTCAGATGTACTTGTGCATCCTGTGTATACATTTGCAATAGCAAGTTTTATAGGTGCATTCCTGTCTATATTCGGAGACCTGGCTGCATCTGCTATTAAGAGAAATCATGATGTGAAAGACTATGGAAAGTTAATACCTGGACATGGTGGAATTATGGACAGATTTGACAGTGCAATATTCACAGCACCTGTTGTTTACTGGACAATAGAGGTTATTAACAAAGTCTTTGGAGGTTGATAATGAAGAACGTTTCGATACTTGGTTCAACTGGTTCAATTGGAACACAGACATTAGATGTTATCAGAAGAAATGCTGATATTAACGTAGTTGCACTTGCAGCTGGTACAAGAGTTGCTGACCTTGCAGCGCAGGTTCGTGAATTCAAGCCACAGCTTGTATGCATAGGCAAAGAGGAACTTATTCCAGAGTTAAAGACTCTTATCGGTGATATGGATGTTAAGATTGTAAGCGGTGATGAAGGTCTTATTGAGGCAGCAACAATTGATAGTGCGCAGATAGTTGTCACAGCAGTTGTAGGTATGATGGGAATTACACCTACAGTTGAGGCTATCAAGGCACATAAGGATATTGCACTTGCCAATAAGGAGACTCTTGTGTGTGCCGGTCATATTATTATGAGCCTTGCTAAGGAATGTAATGTTAATATATATCCGGTGGACAGCGAACATTCAGCAATATTCCAGTGTCTTAACGGAGAGAACCGTGGTGAAATAGAGAAGATTCTTCTTACAGCTTCAGGCGGTCCGTTCAGAGGAAAGAAGAGAGCTGACCTTGAAAATGTTCAGTTAGAAGATGCACTTAAGCATCCTAACTGGTCTATGGGACGCAAGATAACAATAGATTCATCAACTATGGTTAATAAGGGGCTTGAGGTAATGGAGGCACAGTGGCTTTTCGGAGTACCAGCCGAGAAGGTTCAGGTTATAGTACAGCCACAGAGCATAATTCATTCAATGGTTGAGTTTAAGGATGGAGCTGTAATGGCACAGCTTGGAAGTCCTGATATGAGACTTCCTATACAGTATGCTCTCTATTATCCAGAGAGAAGAGAACTTAACACAGAAAGACTTGATTTCTATGAACTGGCTAAGATTACATTTGAAAAGCCGGACATGGAGACTTTTAAGGGACTTAAGCTTGCTTATGAGGCAGCAGCGCGCGGAGGCAATATTCCAACTGCACTTAATGCAGCCAATGAAGTAGCAGTAGCAAGATTTTTAGACAGAAAGATAAAATATCTGGATATTCCGGATATTATAGAATACGCCATGAATGAAGTGGATTATATTAAAGATCCAACAGTAGAAGAGATTCTCTCTACACAGAAGATAGTAACAGACATGATAGAAAGCAGGTGGTAGAAGTTGGTTCTTAATGTAATTCTGGCGATTCTTGTACTTAGTATAATTGTTATTGTCCATGAATTCGGACATTTTATAATAGCTAAGGCTAATGGAATAACTGTAGTTGAATTCTCAATCGGATTCGGTCCTAAGCTTATACATTTCAGAAAAGGTGAGACAGAATACTGTCTTAAGGCACTTCCTTTCGGTGGTGCATGCACGATGCTTGGTGATGAATTCCTTGAGATGAGTGTTATACAGTCAGAAGATGATGACGATGAAGAACTCACAGATGAACAGAAAGAAGCTAAGAAAAGAAAGCTTGCTATTGAGAATGGATATGACATGGAAAAGTCATTTGCAAGCAAATCAGTCTGGGCAAGAATTGCTGTTATAGCAGCAGGTCCGGTATTTAACTTCCTTCTTGCTTTCGTGTGTGCAGTAGTTATTGTCGGAAGTCTTGGCTATGATCCATGTGACATAGATGTTGTTAATGATAATTCACCAGCCACAGAAGCAGGGCTTCAGGAAGGTGATGTCATAACTAAGGTTAACGGTCACAAGGTGACATTTTACAGAGATTTTTACTTCTACAGATATTATAATGCAGATAAGACTCTTAACATAACATTTACAAGAGACGGCGAAAAGATGACAACAACTGTTACTCCGCAGCATATCAAGCAGCAGAAGTATCAGGTTGGAATTATGATGAATGAGAACTGTCTCATAAGTTCAGTTACCAAGGATTCTCCGGCTGAAAAGGCAGGACTCAAAGCCAATGATGTTATCAAAGCTGTTAACGGTGTTGCAATGGAGAACAGTTCCAATGTAACAGAGGCTATCACATCAAGTGATGGGAATAAGGTTGTATTCACAGTTGCAAGAGACGGTAAGAATGTTGATGTAACAGTTGAACCTAAGATGGTTGAAGTTGAGAGTTATGATGTCGGATTTGTTGTATATAGAGACAGAGTGAAAGTTTCTCCAATTGGAACACTTAAGTATTCATTAGATGAGGTTGGCTACAGCGTTAAAACTGTAATCCAGAGCCTTGGAATGATGTTTACAGGCAAGATTGGCTTTGATTCATTGTTAGGACCTGTAGGAACTGTAAGCACAATGAGTGAGATTGTGGAAGAGAGCAAGGCTGATGGAGCATTTTATGTATTCCTTAATCTTATGAATCTTGCAGCACTTATCAGTGCTAACTTAGGAGTTATGAATCTTCTGCCAATTCCGGCGCTTGACGGAGGAAGACTTGTATTTCTTATAATAGAAGCATTAAGAGGCAAGCCGGTTAAGAAAGAACATGAAGGAATTGTTAATTTCATAGGTATGATACTTCTTGTTATACTTATGGTTGTTGTTTTATTTAAGGATATAATGTCATTGTTCTAACATAGAAAGGATGCAGGGGTTATGTACAGAGATAATACTAAAGTTGTTAAGATAGGTGACCGTGTTATAGGTGGCGGTAATCCTATACTTATCCAGTCTATGACTAATACACATACAGAGGATGTTGATGCAACAGTAGCACAGATTAAGGAGCTTACCAAGGCTGGCTGTGAAATCATCAGATGTACAGTTCCAACTAAGGAGGCTGCACTTGCAATCAAAGAGATTAAGAAGCAGATAGAGATACCTCTCGTTGCTGATATACATTTTGACTATAAGATGGCTATTATGGCAATGGAGAACGGGGCTGACAAGATTAGAATCAATCCCGGCAATATCGGAGGAACAGACAAGATAAAGGCTGTTGTTGATGTTGCTAAGGAAAGAAATATACCAATCAGAGTAGGTGTCAACAGCGGTTCGCTTGAGAAAGACCTTATTGAGAAATACGGTGGAGTAACAGCAGAGGGAATCGTTGAGAGCGCGCTTGACAAGGTTAAGATTATTGAGGACTTAGGTTACGATAATCTTGTTGTCAGCATCAAATCTTCTGATGTAATGATGTGTGTTAAAGCACATGAGCTTATTGCAAAGCAGACTAATCATCCACTTCATGTAGGAATTACTGAGTCGGGAACCATATTCTCAGGAAGTATCAAGTCATCAATCGGACTTGGTCTTATACTTAATCAGGGAATAGGTGACACAATAAGAGTTTCTCTTACAGATGACCCTGTAAGGGAGGTTGAAGCTGCCAGACTGATACTCAGGACTCTTGGTTTAAGAAAAGGTGGAATAGAAGTTGTTTCATGCCCTACATGCGGAAGAACAAGAATTAATCTTATAGACCTTGCAGGAAAGGTTGAGAAGATGGTTTCAGAATATGACCTTGACTTAAAACTTGCTGTAATGGGCTGTGTAGTTAACGGACCGGGAGAGGCAAAGGGCGCTGATCTTGGAATTGCAGGCGGTGACGGCTGCGGAGTACTTATTAAACATGGAGAGATTATTAAGAAAGTTCCAGAAGACGAGCTTCTTGATACACTCAGGTATGAACTTGATAATTGGAATGAGTGATACATATGTACAAATTTTTTGAAGTGTTTAAGACGCTGAAACTGCCAGAGGATCTGGCGGTGTATTTTGAGAATGTTGAAGTAACCAAAGTCTCGAAAACATCGACCAATTCTCTGGCACGCGTTTATATAAAGAGTGACAGGGTAATAGAAAAACCAATAATATTCAAGGTTGAGGATGCACTGAAAAAGCAGATATTCCGTATATCCAACATGGATGTGCGAATTATTGACAGATATGTTTTGTCAGCACAGTATACTCCACAGACTGTAATGGATATATATTATGACAGTATCTTAGCAGAGCTGGAGAAATACTGGACACTTGAATACAATCTTTTAAAGAATTCCCAGTGGGAGTTCGAGAAAGAGGATATGCTTGTATTCACGATTGAGGACAGCTTTCTTGCACATCAGTATGCAGATACACTGACAGACTATTTCAAGAAGATATTCTTAAACAGATTCGGATTTGAGATAGATGTAGAGTATCAGTATGCCAAGAAGAAGGAAAGCCAGTACGAGAGAGAAAATGCATACAAGATTAATCTTCGTGTCAAAGAAATTGAGAATAATATGATGGCGGCAGCAGAGGATAATGCTGATGGCAAGGACGATAAGAAGCTTACCTCTGAACAGAAGGCAGCGAAGAAAGCTGAGACAGCAGCCAAGCAGAAGGCGGCTAGAGCAGCATTTTTTGCCAGTGACAACAGAGGTAGGGAAGAGCTTAAGACATACAGCAGAAAGCCTGCTAACGAAGATGTTTTATATGGAAGAGATTTTGACGGTGATGTAACACCGATAGAACAGATAGATACGGCAATCGGAGATGTTATTATCTCTGGCATGGTCCGTAATGTTGAAATGCGTGAAATCCGTAACGAAAGAACTATTATTATGTTCAATGTCACAGATTTTACAGACACAATTACAGTGAAAGTATTTGCAAAAAATGAGCAGGTACCGGAGCTTTCAGGAGTTATCAAGAAAGGCAATTTCTTAAAGATTAAGGGAAATGCTACATTTGACAAGTACGACCAGGAGATATCAATAGCCAATGTATGGGGCATAAGAAAAGGCTCTGATACAAGACAGGTGCGTAACGACCTCGCACTTCATAAGAGAGTCGAGCTGCATTGCCATACCAAGATGAGTGATATGGATGGTGTGTCTTATGTTTCCGACATTATCAAACAGGCAATTAGATGGGGACATAAGGCGATTGCAATCACTGACCATGGTGTTGTACAGGCATTTACGGACGCATTCCATACAATGAGCGACCTTAAAGGTTCATACGCCAAGAAGGGTGAAAAGCTCGACTTTAAGATTATATATGGAGTCGAGGCTTATCTAGTAGACGATACTAAGCAGATAGTAACGAACCCAAGGGGACAGAGCTTTAATGATACATATGTTGTGTTCGACCTTGAGACAACTGGATTCTCTGCGGAAGTTGACAGAATTATAGAGATTGGTGCGGTTAAGGTGTGCAACGGTGAGATAGTGGACAGATTCTCTACATTTGTAAATCCGGAGATTCCTATTCCTTTCAGAATTGAGACGCTTACACACATTAATGACCAGATGGTTATGGATGCACCTAAGATAGAAGAGATTCTGCCTAAGTTCCTTGAATTCTGCGAGGGTGCAGTAATGGTTGCACATAATGCGGAATTCGATACGAGCTTTATAATCAATAAGGCAGAGAAGATGGGTATAAATGTAGATACTACCATCATAGATACTGTACTTCTTGCACAGTTCCTTATGCCTAATCTTCATAATTACAAGCTTGATACGCTTACCAAGCATCTTAATGTTGTGCTTGAAAGCCACCACAGGGCGGTTGACGATGCTGCTGCTACTGCAGACATATTTGTCAAGATGATTAAAATGCTTTATGACAGGGATATTCCTGACGTTGATAAGCTTAATGAAGAGGGTAAGATGGACGAGAATGCCATTAAGAAGCTTCATCAGTACCACTGCATAATTCTTGCTTCTAATGAGATGGGACGAATTAATCTGTACAGACTTGTGTCTGCATCACATCTGAAGTATTTTAACAGATTTCCTAAGATACCTAAGAGCATGGTTAACCAGTACAGGGAAGGTCTTATTATAGGAAGTGCGTGTGAGGCGGGTGAGCTTTTCAGAAGTCTTGTTAATGGACGTTCAGAAGCAGAGATAGCGAGAATAGTTAATTTCTACGATTATCTTGAGATTCAGCCGATTGGCAATAACAGGTTCATGATTGAGAAAGAGGACTGCTATGTCCAGAATGAGGAGGATCTGCGCAATCTTAACCGAAGAATCGTTGAACTTGGCGACAAATTCGGCAAGCCTGTTGTGGCAACCTGTGATGTGCATTTCTTAAATCCTGAGGACGAGGTGTACCGTAGAATTATCATGGCAGGAAAAGGCTTTGATGACGCTGATAATCAGGCACCGCTGTACCTCCATACTACTGAGGAAATGCTTCATGAGTGTGATTATCTCGGAAGCGACAAGGCATACGAGGTTGTTGTAACCAACACTAATAAGATTATGGATATGTGTGAGGAAATTGAGCCGGTAAGACCGGACAAATGTCCTCCATTCATTGAGAACTCTGACCAGATGCTGCGTACAATCTGTGAAAACAGAGCCCATGAAATATATGGACCAGAACTTCCTCAGATAGTAACTGAGCGACTGGAACGAGAACTGAACTCAATTATCTCTAACGGATATTCCGTTATGTACATAATTGCGCAGAAGCTTGTATGGAAGTCTAATGATGACGGTTATCTAGTTGGTTCAAGAGGTTCGGTAGGTTCTTCATTTGCAGCAACAATGGCTGGTATCACCGAGGTTAATCCGTTAAGCCCGCATTATCTGTGTCCAAAATGCTATTATAATGATTTCTACTCAGATGATGTTAAAGCATTTGCCGGAGGCGCAGGCTGCGATATGCCTGATAAGATATGTCCAAAATGTGGTGCAAAGCTTGAAAAGATGGGATTCGATATTCCATTCGAGACTTTCCTTGGTTTCAAGGGAAACAAAGAGCCTGATATTGATCTTAACTTCTCCAACGAATACCAGAGTAAGGCGCATGCCTATACAGAGGTTATCTTCGGAAAAGGCCAGACCTTCAAAGCCGGAACTATCGGTACTGTCGCAGAAAAGACGGCGTATGGTTTCGTTATGAAGTATTTTGAGGAAAAGTCAGCCAAGAATGCACTTGAGGGCAAGCCTCCTATTGTCAAGAGAAAATGTGAGATAGAACGAATAGCAGAAGGCTGTATTGATATAAGAAGAACTACAGGACAGCATCCGGGAGGAATCGTTGTACTTCCAATCGGTGAGGAGATTCATTCATTTACACCGGTACAGCACCCTGCCAATGATATGTCAACATCTATAGTAACAACACATTTCGATTACCATAGTATTGACCACAACCTGTTAAAGCTGGATATCTTAGGACATCTTGACCCTACAATGATACGAATGTTACAGGATTTAACAGGAATTGACCCACTTGAGATTCCACTTGATTCTAAAGAGGTTATGTCACTGTTCCAGAATACATCTGCGCTTGGTATCAAGCCTGAGGATATAGGAGGTACAAAGCTTGGAGCGCTTGGAATACCTGAGTTTGGTACTGATTTTGCCATGCAGATGCTTATGGATACCAAGCCACAGTATTTCTCAGACCTTGTCCGTATAGCAGGACTTGCACATGGTACTGATGTATGGCTTGGCAACGCACAGACTCTTATTAAAGAAGGAAAAGCTACTATTTCAACAGCTATATGTACACGAGACGATATTATGATATATCTTATCCAGAAAGGACTGGATTCAGAGGAATCATTTAAAATCATGGAAATGGTCCGAAAGGGTAAGGTTGCATCAGGCAAATGTAAAGAATGGCCGGAGTGGAAGCAGGATATGATTGACCACGGCGTACCAGACTGGTATATATGGTCATGTGAGCGAATCAAGTACATGTTCCCTAAGGCACATGCCGCAGCGTATGTTATGATGGCATGGCGAGTTGCTTACTGCAAGGTATTCTATCCTCTTGCATATTACACAGCTTACTTCAGTATAAGAGCCACAGCATTTGACTATGAGAAAATGGCTATGAGTCCTGTAAGGCTTGAACACTATATTGCTGAATACAAAGCAAAGAAAGCAGAAGGCACAATCTCTAACACAGAGGAAGATGAACTTGGTGTAATGCGTATTGTTCAGGAAATGCACGCAAGGGGCTATGAATTCACTCCTGTTGACATATACAAGGCAAAGGCAAGAACTTTCCAGATAATAGACGGAAAGATTATGCCATCGTTCAAGGTTATATCAAAGGTTGGTGAAGTTGCCGGAGAGTCGATAGAGATAGCAGCCAGAGATGGCGAATTCTTATCAAAGGATGACTTACGCCAGCGTGCCAAGATAGGACAGTCAACTATTGATAAGCTTTCAGAGCTTGGAATACTTGGCGATATGACAGACAGTAACCAGTTGTCGCTGTTTGATCTGTAATCAGGAAGCCTGTGCTGGGAGTGATGACGTGTTGAATTGCAGAGCTGTGTTGAGGAGAGATGACAACTTGTATTGCAGAAATGTGTCTTTTGGGGCTGAAGACCTACTATGAGATATTAAATAGTAGAATTAGTGGGTGTTTTTATTGCAATATGGATTGGATTTCAGAGTAGAGACCTACTAAAGTATGTTTATGTTATACTTTAGTAGGTCGTTTTCTTATATTTTCACAGAATGAAGTGATGTTTTGCTTGTAATTGACCTACGCAATAAGCTGAATTATATGTTTGCGTGTGCTT
>CAVBPJ010000066.1:0-12358 GCA_963597265.1 Evtepia sp.
CCTCTTTAGTATACAATCAATATAGTTTCTCGTCAATACCGTAATTACGATATTGTATGTTATAATTAAATTCAATATGCTATAATATACACATCTTGAATGTTCGGAGGTTAATATCATATGCTTACTATCAGCGACAACAAACACTACCTGTTAGAGGATGGCAAGCCTTTCTTCTGGCTTGGCGACACTGGCTGGCTCATATTTGGTAATCTTACTGAAGACGAGGCGTATACATATCTGAGAAACAGAGCCGAAAAGGGCTTCAATGTGATTCAGGCAGTTCTAATATACTCAACAGAAGGAATGGAAACTGTAAACCGCATGCACTGGGGTGCTGCCGGCATCTATAGAACAAAAGAATATTGGGAACATGTGGACCGTATCATTAAGATGGCGGATGACTTGGGACTTTATATGGCACTTCTTCCATCCTGGGGAAGCCTATTAAAGACAAATGTTATTACAGAAGAAAATGTATTGGACTATGGCAGATTTCTTGCTAATCGTTACAAAGATTACTCTAATATTATATGGGTACTTGGTGGCGATATTAAAGCCGAGACAGATGCATTTCAGAACATTTATCGCAAATTAGGTACATATCTTAAGTCTGCAACGCCAGACAAATTAATAACATTCCACCCATTTGGAAGATGTTCTTCAACCATGTGGTTTCCTGAAGATGACTGGCTTGACTTTAACATGTTCCAGTCAGGTCACAGACGCTACGACCAGTGTAATCTTGGTGCATGGGATGATACAGGCAATCCATCTTACTATGGTGAAGATAACTGGAAATATGTTATACATGACCAAACTATAAGCAACAAACCAGTTCTTGATGCCGAGCCATCATATGAGTGGATAATTCAGGGTCTGCATGATCCAAGCGAACCTTACTGGACTGCAAAGCATGTTCGAAGATATGCTTACTGGTCTGTTCTTGCAGGAGCCTGCGGTCATACATATGGTGACAACTCTGTTATGCAATTCTATACCGGCGGTCATGACGGTGTAAGCTATGGTGTTGTATGCAACTGGGATGAAGCTATTCATCACGAAGGTTCTGGGCAGATGCATTTTCTTAAAGATCTTATGCAATCTGTAGATTTTATTAACGGAAAAGCCGATGATTCATTACTTATATCAGGACAGAAAGAGAAGCACAACCGTGTTGCTGTATTTGCTGGTGACACATTCCTCGTCGCATACGATTATCTTGGAAATGATTTCACACTTGATACGCATCATTACATCGGAAAAGACATGTGGTGGATGAGTCCTGTAACCGGTGTTAAGAGCTATATTGGCAAATGTAATTCAGATACCTTAACAGCTAAGAAATTTGCTAAAGTTGAAGGCGAAGATACTGACAGGGTTCTGTTAATTAAATAATAACTCCACTAACGCAGGCATATAATATGCCTGCGTTATGCATTAAGACTAATCTGACTCCCATATAATATTATGTCATTCGGTTTAGTTCCTATATACGCCTGTTCACTTCTATTAAGCTTAATAATCTTATCCTGATTAACATCTCCTAATTTATCAACGACATAATCAATCACTTTCTTTTCCGATGTATTTAATTCAATATTCTGTGTATTATCTCCAGACTCATATATGTCTATAATAAATTCTTGTCCTATTGGATCTGCTCCATCTGTTGAAGCTCTATATACCAAGCCTGTGATTGCCTCATCATTTCTTGAATATGCAACCATATCCGAATACCATAACAATTTAATAAGCTTAACCATAGACATATCTTTAATATTCTTTGATTGTTTAAGATACTCCATAGCACTTATAACTTTATTCAGAGAAAACTCTACATTGCCATTATATAATTTATCAAAATGATACTTAGCATACTGAGCTTCTATTGCCCTCTTAAGATATTCTTTCTGTTTCTTGGAATACTGTATTAATGCATTATTATAATATCTTTCATAAGATGTTCCTGATAATTCTGCCTGTGAATTTTCCAATAATTCTATAAACCACTCAGGGTCATCCTGTAACTTTCTTAAGATACAATCATGAGCTTTATCCTGCACCTGATGTCCTTCATATCTTGTTATTGTCTTGAGTCCCCATCCCAATAATAAACAAAAATCGCTCTGACTTATGCCATATATATTCCTTATTTCAATAATATCTCCTGTCGTCAATAAATTCTGTGTCTTTCTGTATGCATTCTTCATTGAAATATCATTTTTGCTGACCTGTTCCTCTGTTGCATAATATTCTTCTGCCACATCACAATACTGATATTGTGCTTCATAATCCACCTTTATTCCTTTAAATGTCAACTGTTCATTAACTAGCACTGTCTTAACTTCATGTTCTGTCATACAACATTCACACAAACACATTTTTCTATATATAATGTTCATGATTATACCTCCCGTTCACCATATGGAAACATATCTGATGTAAACTTCTTTTCTGCATAATGAAATGACATTACAAATGTAACTGGATTGCCATAACTTTTTAATAGTTCTACCCTTATCTTAATATATACATCCTCTGTACCATTATATACCTTGCCAAATTCACGCATTTCACTTCTATCAGGAAATCTTAAATCCTTAACAGTCTTCATATAATTGCTAACCGTTAATGTCTTAAGCTCTCTTCTAAGTGCATCTGTTGGATTCTCATCAGGAAAAAGCTTTGCCACCGTATATTGATTGGTATATATCTCATTCCTGTTGTTATCCACCTGTCTTCTAATCTGAAATGTTATATTAGCCCCATTGTCTAATGCATAATTCAAATTCTGTATATATGACTTAACCTCTAACTCACTCTCTACCCTTGATATTGTACTCCCCAAATCTAACCCCTTATCTCATAAGTATCATTTGATACCTATATATTATTCCAATAACACCAGAAAGTCAACTATAAAAAAACACATTTGTCCAATGATAATAATTCATTGAACAAATGTGTCTCATTAATCATATCTTCATCCCATACTTATCCAGATCAACCCTGCCGTTAACGACCTCGATTCCGTCTGCCATAAGCATCTCAGCCTGCTTCCAGGCTCCGCCAAATGCAAATTCTCCAGCAAGTTCCCCTTTGGAATTGACTACCCTGTAACACGGAATACCAGATGGGTCAGGATTCTTATGAAGAGCATTGCCAACTGCGCGCGCCATCTTACGGTCACCAGCAAGCTGTGCAATCTGTCCATAAGTTGCAACCTGTCCTCTCGGAATCTTCCTGACAGCTTCATATATCCTCTTGGTCGGACTGTCAGATACAAGGTCATAGCTTTCTGCAATCATACGCTTAATATCTTCGTCCGGAATAGTTCCATCAAGAATAATAGTATTCCAGTGCTCCTTATTCTGATGCCAGCCCGCAATCACTGACGAATATGTACTCCTCCATAGGTCGCGCCACTCAGGTGAAACCTTCACATTAAGATTAATATATCCATTACGCTCGTATGTCCATAAAAATGCTTTCTTACATCCTTTAACTCTTACAAGCTGCCAGTTCTCATCATGAAAAGGCGCTTCCTGATAAGTATCAGGAAAAGAAAGTCCATACGCAAGTGCTTCTTCCCTAGTCGTCATATTACCAGTCCTTAAAAACATTTGTTAATATAGGCTTAATTATATTTGTAGAAGCCTTCTCCTGTAGACATTCCAAGTTTGCCTTCATCAATATACTTCTTGAGAATAGCCTCCATCTTCTTGAAATTATATGGCATCATCATCTTCTTAAGAAGTGGTGAGAACAATCCTGGAACGCTCTGATACTGATGAACAATATTATATGCGGTGTTAAGTCCTACTGTATCAAATATCTGGAAAGGTCCCTTAGGAGCTCCTGTTCCTCTTGTCCATGCAATATCAATGCTTTCAGGATCAGACACACCTGCAGCATACAGGTCAAGACCACTAAGAAGGAATGGTACCAACATAGAATTAAGCAGATAACCACTCTTTTCCTTTCTTACAGGAAGTCCAATCATTCGTATATCGTTAGCAAACTGCATAACTTCATTAAAATACTTCTCATCAGTCTGAGCCTGTGTCATAACCTCAGCAGTGTTATTCTTCCATATAGAATTAGCAAAATGTAATGACAGATATTTGTCTGGTCTGCCAGTATATTTAGCAAACATCGATGGAAGAAGGGTTGATGAATTAGTTACAATAACAGTCTTTTCTGGAAGAAGTGGTGAAAGCTTTTCATAGAAAGCAATCTTGTCCTTTTCATTCTCAGCCATAGACTCAATCACAAGGTCTGCATCAGCAACAGCCTTAGCCATATCAAGTTCAAGCTTGAGATTAGCGTATGCATTCTCTACTTTCTTAAGGCACTCTTCCTTGTCAAATGTATCTTCATCCGCAATTCCTGCGCACCACGCGTTCTTATCCTCCGCCATCTTCTCAATAGCATCAATATAAGTCTGCTTAAGATGGTCAATCTTAGGTTGGGTTCTTCCGATAGAGCCCTCGCTTCTCAACCATATAGTTACATTAAATCCACAATATGCTGCCTGAAAAGCAATCTGACTTCCCAGCACTCCGCCTCCGGCAACCACAACATTAGAATACTTCATAAAGTTCCCCTTTCTCTTTTATTCACTAAAACATTGATATAATCATAACATATATCAGTAAAACAAGCCATTACTTTTATACCAATTCACCCATTAATCCCCCTTGATATATATTCCTATACACTCTATCAGGAAACAATGAAATATACTCTTTCACTTTATCAAAATTGACATTCACTGTATTCACAAAGTTCTGGAGCTTTTTCTGCATAATATCTCCTGATATCTCACTGTATCTGTCTATTGATGACATTAAATCCAAGAATTGCAAAGCTGTTTTATTATCTTTAGTTATCTCTGCCAATGGCTTATATACAATAATTGTTCTTCCATCCACTACAACTTTCCTCTGCTTTGTTGTGGCTTCATTAGAACATACTTCTATACATGATGGATTCTGCGTTGTAAAACCGTACATGTTAGCAAGCTGTATTCCTGTAATATATCCAGACACTTCACCATTGGACATAGTGTATTTCTTCTCGACATACTTATCTATAGATACCTTTCCTTTCGTTCCAAGAATAGTTTTATATGCAAGATAATACGCACCATTATATAATCTTTCTACTTTTCCATCATCAACAAGCTGCTTCAGTTCCTGACTAACATAGTTTCTTGATGTTCCTGGCAGTTCCGCCAGAAAAAAGGGTTCATCTTTATCAAAATTCTTAATTATATAATCCAAAAGCATGTTATCACCTCATAAATCAGAAATTATCAATTTCACTTTTATTATACATGTTTTTTATCTCTTGTCAAATAATTCTATAAAAAAAGCTTTCCCAGCTATTATAGCCAGAAAAGCTTCTCATTATCATTCAAATTATTCAACTTCTTTATTAACCCTAGCGAACATCTTCACCTTAGTAACAACATTCTTCGGCTTAGTAAATATCGCATAGAACCACCTTGCTATCCAGCACAATGGCATCATCCACGGTACTTTCTTCAGGAATGGAAATGTATACAGCATCTTGTTAAGCGGTGGAAATGCATTGTACATAAACATTCTGAATCTGCCCTTATTCTCAAGCTGATTCGTAAATATATTATGCAGATTGCCATAAGTTCCACTCGAAAGAATATAATCTGCCATATCCTTAACATCAGTGGTAAGTTCTCCATCTCCGAACCAGTAGTCAACCAGCTTCGATGCATTTGTATAGAAGTCGCTAAGCCCAAGCTTTGCGAACTCAGCATTAACATAAGACATATCCATGCCAGTCAGTGACTTCTTCATAATATACATATCCATAACCGAGCGGATTCCTGAGCCGCCTAGCTGAAAATGCTTTGCAAAATGTGCAATATTATACACATAGAAATCCTCATCCGTCATCAGGCGTGCGTACTCATTATCTCCTGTAACCGTCCTATCCAGAATATTATCATATTCGCGGTAGAAAGTCACCCCGTCACCATCATCAAACAAGCATGTATGAATCTCAATATTATATATAGGATCTTTGAAATACACATCCTGATGACTTATATCATACATCTCACATGTATACCCCATCCCAATAAGAATATCATGCACCTTCTTCGCGTCCTCACGCTTAATAAGAATATCCATATCCGACATGGTTCTCATATCAATCGATGGATACATATCCTTAATTATGCTGCCCTTAAGCGGCATATGCACAATCTTCTCCTTAGTGAACACATCACACACATTATTCAGTTCCGCCTTAAAACGTATGCTTGTAGACAACCCGCGCAGATGCGCTTCCTCCCATTTACTTAAAGCCTCAGAAGGAATCGCACATTGCAGCTTCTTAATACCATAATAAGCCGTTGTCTGCACACTGTGTTTTTCAGCAATCTCATACACCTTTAATAGGTCAATATTATCGTCAGGCTCAGGCAGTGGCTTGCCAGCCACAACATTTGCAAGAAGCCTGATAAGATACTCTCCATTATTCAAAATGTTTATCCTCCAATACCACGCAGCGGTCACATACTTCAAGCACTGCTTTTCTGTGCGATACAATAATAACCGTCTTGTCCGTAAGTTCCCTTATATTCTTAAGCACCTTCTTCTCAATCTGCTCATCGAGTGCCGAAGTTGCTTCGTCAAGCAGCAATACAGGCGCATCCGTGTACAAAGCCCTCGCGATAGCAAGACGCTGTGCCTGTCCCTCCGAGATGCCCATTCCACGCTCACCAATAAGTGTGTCATATCCATGCTCTAATTTTTCTACAAATGTGTCTGCACATGCAATATGTGCAACTGCCTTGACCTTGTCCATATCAACGTCAGCATTAGTATCATCAAGAGAGGCTATCGCACTCGTAACATTGCCGGACATAAGGAAATTGCCCTGAGGCACATATGCGAACATCTTGCGGTACTTTTCGGTCAGCGCATAGCTTTCCTTGTCAGTCTTAAGCTCAAGCGTTCCCTTTTCAGGCTCATATATAGCAAGAAGCAACTTAAGAAGCGTACTCTTGCCCGCGCCAGAGTTACCCATAATCGTTACTAGCTCACCCTTGCCAATAGATATATCAGCATTTTCCAGAATAATGTCATCCTCATATCTGAAAGTAATATTCTTACATTCAATCGCTGTCATGTCTTTATAAAGCTCTCTGCAATAATCCCTGCTAAACTGCCTCTCAACATGCTCTTCCTCAAGAGTCTCAAGCTCCATGCAGCGCTCCGCACTTGAGAGCATACCATAGAACTTTGGCAGATAACCGGTCATATTAGCAAGTGGCGCCCACAGCTGGTCAACAAGCTGAAGCACTGCTGACAGCGTTCCGTAAGTAATACTTCCATGCAGAATTCCGAAGCTGCACCAGCACAGACCGAATATATAGCCGCCATTCATAACAAGTCCGAAACCGACATTACATATATTAGAGAATTTATTTCTCTTCATACGCATGAATCTGTGCTTATCCATGTACTGCTTAGAAGTATCTATGCTCTTTCTTTCTGCGCCAAATGTCTTAAGAACCATAAGGCTTCCAAGATTCTCCGACAGATAAGAGCGAAGCACTCCGTCAGCTGCCTGCACATCCTTGTGAAGCTTCTTCATAACACGGCGGAACAGTGTTGTGAATACAAGCACAAGACCACCACCGGCAAAGAATATTACAGAAAATCTATAATCCAGCACGAAAAGCACCGCCGCCGCGCCGACCAGCTTAACAAGCATAGCAATAATTCCCGGAATAATCTGCACGAACCCATCTGCGACAACAACCGCGTCATTAGTAATTCTGTTGAGCAGTTCTCCTGTGTGAAATGCAGTAATAGCGCTGTATTTTCTTGACAGAATAGTTTCATAGAGTCGTGTTTTAATAACATTTTCCATGCCTGAACGTACATACTCTTCCAAGAATCTTATTACACCTCTTGCAGCAATCTGCCCAAGCATAATAAGCCCAAGTATGATAACGAACTTAAGGAATACCATCTTATTGCCGGAAACTGCCCCATCGATTGCTTCCCTCAGCACAAGTGCAAATGCCACAGCACTTATTGATATTGCCGAATTAAGTATCGCAAGAAGCAGCACTCCCAGCTTTAACTTCCCTGACACGCCAAAAATCCAGCTCATGGCTGGATTCTTAACTATCTTCTTTAATTGGAACTTCTGTTCTTTGTCCATAATTTTCTAACTCTTCTTAATACTTTCTTAGCTTCATCTCTCAATCTCAGAATCGCACGACGCACCGGCAACGCATCACACCATATATGTGCATATATCTTAAGACGTATATCATCTGCATCAATCCATCGGCCTTTTCTGTAATATTTAGTAGCTATTCCGACAACCGTATCCTTAGGAATAATCTCCTTACGCCAGCAATTATCCCCATAAAAAATGTAGTAATCATCCTCTACCTTAAGAATACGATGAAGCACATACTGATCTGTGCTTTCTCTGTGATATAATGCAACATCATATCTTTTCAGTTCCCTGTCAACAGGAACAATGTGAACAACGCAATCAGGTGTCTTAATCAACGGCCACATGCTCACGCCTCTTGGAACACTGTAATAATGCCCGTCTTTGAACAGTGGTTTGAGCTTTTCCCTATCCATCAATAAGTCCAGCCTCTCTTATCTTAGCAACTAAAGCCTTAACATCTGCCTGTGCCTTTTCTCTGCTCACATCATATCGTTCAAGAAGTGCATCAACCAGTTCTTCCTCAGTCTTATCATCCTTCAACTGTTCAAATACGAAATTAGCTGTCTTATTATTTCTTATAATTCCATTAAAAGACTTGGCTGCCTCTCCTGTGGCAACTACGATATATTCATCTCCAGTCTTTTCCATAACAATTCCTGATTTCAGTTTCATAGGTCAATTCTCTCCTTCTTCTCCATATGCTGTCCTATAAGCCACATGTGCAGCTTCTTCCTGCATGTTACATCCAAGTTCGAACAATCCGACATTCTCAGCCATTGTCCTTGATAATATAAGTGTCTTTCTCATAAGCTCTGCATTATCCGGACGATATGTCTGATTGAACACATATGGAAATGCTTCATGCATAGTAAGCTTTCTTGCTACATTAGTCTCATTTCTCTTAAGCAGGAATAATGCCTTAACCGGCGCAGATATATTATTCTCAATTCCATGCTTGCCACACCATGGTGTTCCGTATACATCAACATGCACTCCACTGTCATCAGTTCTTACACTGACAAGAGGCTTGTCATCATTAATCATTGTCACCCTGTCACCATACACCTGACGCCATAATCTTGTGTGAGTTGACTTTCCCGTTCCGCTTGGAGCAAGAAACATAACCGCCTCACCATCAATCATAAGCACGGATGAATGTACAAGAATAATTCCTTTATCAACAAGGCGTTCACATATCTTTCTATATACGGCAAGTGTCTCAAGATAATCTGGAGAGCACACATACTCATCACTCTGCTCAGCATTAATCTCTTCATCACTCACTTCAATAACCAACTCTGGTGTAACATCATCAACTATGTAATTCCTGCAATATTGCTTTATATATTGGTATCTTTCATTAATCTGAATAAATGTATCTGCAATCCGTATTGTAAACATAGCTTATCTTCTCTTTTTCTTAATAAATATAATCGCACCAGCCGCAAGACCAATAATTACAATTACGCATACTATGTATGCGATAATCTTAGGTGCTGAGGATTTCTTAGTGGTCTTAGAACCAGTCTCATTCTTGCTATCCCTAGCCTGTGTTGACTTATTGTTGTCCTTCTTGTTGTCAGAGCCTATAGTTGCACCACCTTCTGATACCTTGTTCTCAGCATTACCTTCTGCTAAAGTTGAGTTAGATGAAGCATCTATTACAATGTTGTTATTTGAATCTACTATTTTATCATCATCTATTGCTTTCACTTCTTCTACTTCTTTTTTCTCTATCTGATTGTTAGAATTATTATTAGATGTATCTTCCCCGTTATCATCTGTATTATTTTTTAAATCACTTCTATCTGAAACAATTTTAACATTTTGTTTTACAACAATGTTAATTCCGGAAGTCTTAGATATAATTGCTTGAAGATTATTCATTCCAATAAAAGACATGTCTCCAACTTTCATAATCGTATCTGGTATCGTAAGAATCTTAATTGTATCACATCCATCAAACGCATTATTTTCTATTTCTGAAACAATTATTCCTCTCCCCACCATAGATGGTATGGTAACATCTGACTCTGATCCTACATATCCACATACAGTTGCCCATTTTTCTTCATTGTTCACCTTATATTTAACACCATCATATATCACTTCTGAATCATCTGCTTTAATATAGTTAAATTTAATAATAATCAAAAAAAGCAATAATATAATTACAATTATGCTTCTAAATATATTTTTTTTCATTGTATTCTCTCTTTATTTCTTTTTCTCTAAAAAATAAAGGCGGGAAAATTCCCGCCTTATACTTCTGATTAATCCTGATTTTCCCACACTTCTGTTTTGCCACTGCCACTTGTTACTATTATATCCTGTGTATCAAGACTAATTAACTCACTCTTAATATCTTCATATTTTTCTTTCATTTATCAATTCCTCCATTAATCTATATTAGTTTGTCTGAATAGCTCCTGTTATAGTATGTATACCATTATCATCCATATACTTTAATACCGGCATAACATGCCATGTATCTGTTGTATTAGTCTTTGTCCAAGAGTATTTAAATGTCTGAGCCTCTGATGCCTTTCCTCTCATATATTCATAGCTTGAAAGCGTTGGATCAGTTCCTTTTGATGCAACTATACCAGCAAATAAAATCTTAGCATTATCTGGCACATTAAATTCAAATACAAATGTCTTATTATTAGTATTTGTATCTGTGTATTTTGTTATAAAAGAAATTCGTCCTTCTTTGTTAATAACATCTGTACCAGTTTTTGGTGTAACTGATTTAATATTCTCATCAGCTAAGAAATAATACTTAGTATTATAACTTACTATTTCTTTTTCATCTCCATTTTTATACCAATACAGGAAGTTTTCTACGCCTGTTGCATCAGCCTCAACTTCAGAATTTTTCACATATGATTTTGTTTCCCCGTTTACTGAAATTTCAACTGTACTTGTAACATCATAATATGTAGGTTCAACAACAACATTAGATTCATTACTATTTTTTATTGCATCAACATCCATTGACCACTCATTAAACTCATATCCATATCTCACTGGTCCAGCAGGAGCTTCTTCAAGATCAGAAACATTCATAGTTACATACTCTTGATTATAATATGTCATATAAGTAACAGTTTGTGCATCTGTCTTATATACAGCTGTATATTCGTCATCATAATATACTTTAAAAGCAGAAACTGTTTCACTTCTTGATACTATTTTACCTCTTGAATTAACCCAATAAAGGAAATTATCCTGATCAGCAGCTGTAAATGTTACTTCATCACCTTCAGTAACATATTTTATTGTTTCTTCTGATGATTTATTATCTATTACCTTTATTTGATAATCATACTCTTCTTCTACTTCGATTTTATAAAGACTTATCTTACCATTTGTATCACCAATATAGTATTCTTCTATGTCATTCGATTCTGGAATTTCTATCTCACTACGTGTTATAGTTGATTTATTATCTGTGGAATCAATAGTACTTGTTGTCATCTTCTCATTATTAGGAATAGCAACCATACTATTTGATGCATTCTTTGTATAAACCCCAAATTCTGTAGTTGAAGTTGTATAATAAACTGTAACCTTACATTTACCCTTTGTTTTAAAAGAAACACCACCAACAACCTGGCTATTATTCTTATCGTACATAAGTTTACCATTTGTATTTAAATACTTAGTAAGATTATCTTCTTCATTATCATTTATCTTAAATATTTTCTTAGAATCAGATATTTTTGCATTTGCTTTTGCATATACAATAAAGTTTCCTCTGTTTATAACTGATGCTTCTGAAGCACTAGTAACATTTTCACCTAAATATGGCATATAATCATATTTATACGTTCTTCCATCTGCAGCCTGTGCTTCAACTGGCTTTTTCAACATGCTACTAACTGGCAGGAGTCCTATTATCATAAGAAGAGCAAGTGCTCCTGCAAATAATCTTTTTTTCATAATTTCCCTCCTAAAATTATTTTATCTTTGTGTCGAACGTTGATAACTATATTACATTTGCGACATTTCAACGTCCTTACATATATTACTATTTTAATCATATACCGTCAATCGTCTTTTGTGCAATTTGCAACAAGTGCACACATTTTTTTTTTTTTTTTTT
>CAVBPJ010000066.1:12407-13321 GCA_963597265.1 Evtepia sp.
ACTCATTTTTTTTTTTTTTTTGTGCACATTTCACATATGCATACTTTTCTGAATCAGGTGTAGGCATTTTGCATGATTTTCTCTGGTGTTGATGCATTTTATTGTGACTTTTCATTATTAAGTGTAAAGCATTTTTACTCTGCATTTTTATATGAATGACTTAAGAATATCAATGTGGGGCGATGGCAGTTTTCGTTACTGGTATGCCCATCATCATATTATTTCATATACATTTTCTTTCTAATCTCTTCTATTGTTCTATTCAATATGTGCAGACGGTCTGCTCCAGTTGCTTCCTCATATCTCTTGACGTATTCTCCGCATGTGAAGCTGATACTGATGGGGGTATGATGGAGAAGATATAATTGTGGTGGGGAGTTCTGACTGCCCTCCGCCGCTTCAAAGTCCAACCCCTACGATTTTACTCTACCTAGATGCTCTCTCTTCTCTACTCCGTAAAAGAAAAAGCAATGCCGGTATTGTTGTGCTACCAGCATTGCTCTATACGTTACATATTCAATTTTGCTTTAATCTCTTCTATATTGTAGTCTGGTGCTGATGCTACTACTGCATCATAGATTGGCTTGATATCTTCCTCTTCTTCCTCTAGCTCGGATGCTATTGTTGGGAGTGGTTTGGACTTTTTCACCTTCTTGATAATCTGGACGATTACTCCTTCCATTCTTCCTTCCAATCTTCCTTCTTCTCGCCCCCTCTTCTCTCCTTCTATTCGACCTCTCTGCTCTCCTCTACGTTCGCTCTCTTCTTTTACGCCCTTTATATAATCTTTCTCATCAAATTCTGTTAGCAACATATTCGTCACCTCCGCCTTGTTATTCCTCAATATTTCTTTAAGTATATTATTGCGGATTGCTTCTTCAATTGCAAGTGAAACTGCTTCTGCGAATATTTCT
>CAVBPJ010000067.1:0-13264 GCA_963597265.1 Evtepia sp.
TAATTCGCAATAAACGATATATATGTGCGGAAGATGCGTATACTAAAATTAAATAGTAATCATACTAATGTATAGGGGTTGCTATGGAGTATACGGATTATTACAAAGCATTTTGTAAAAGAATGAGCATAGATAGAAAAATGAAGAATTATGACCAGAGTGCAATGGCTGAAAGAGTCGGCATGACTACACCTGAATATTCCAATAGAGAATCTGGAAGGAGTATGGTATCGGGGAATGATTTAAAGAAGTTTTGGGATTCAGGAGCTGACATTGATAAATTATTAGTTGATGTTGATGAAAAGCCTTGCAGACATATGATTTCTTCTCAGATAGATACATTTGGTGATGAATCCAAGAAGGAATATGTCAGAGGAGTGGTAAGTGAATATGTACTCTATATGTGTGAACAGAAGTTAGATAGTTTTTCAGATGAAATCGTAAAAGATATCCAGCTGCTGAAGGCTATAGATAAGGATTCTACTAAAGAATCAATGTTAAAATGCATAAGAGACATTAACGGCATAACAGACCAGCAGGTCATATCAGATAATCTTGGCATATCAAGATATAAATACAGTAAGATTGAGAATAACAAAGAGTTTCCGGATGCAATGGTTTTGATAAGGCTTTATCAGCAGTATGGATGTTTACCATCAATGTTTCTTAATCTGTATGATGTAAGAGACAGGCTGCTTGATTATATATTTGACAGTATGTCAGAGAATAATCAGGAGAAAATATTAAGTTTTATCAATAATTTGAAGAAATTCGTATGAGGAAGTTATGGAAGAACGAATTATTAATATTGGACCAAGACTTAAGCAAAGAAGAAAAGAGATGCATATAAAGCAGATAGAGATGGCTAAGGAACTGGGAATTTCTCAGACATATCTTTCTAATATTGAAGGAGGAAGAGCCAACTGCAGTATAAAATTGCTGGCTGATATATGTAATTATCTTAATGTTACACCAGATTATCTCATGCTGGGTAATATGAGAGGAAATAAGGCGAGTATAGATATTATTGATGAGTTGAAGATGTGTGACCCGGAAGAGCTGGCCACGATAAGGAAAATAGTAGACGCATTTGTTATGAAGAAGGCGGAGCCGTACTAAATATTAAGTACGGCCCGTCTTTTTTTGAAAATGTATTGACATATCGAACAAATGTTTCTATAATGAACACATGTTCGAATTAATATCTGATTTAACAACAATGGAGAAGTTACAGATTCTGGCAGATGCAGCCAAGTATGATGTTGCATGTACATCAAGTGGAGTAGACAGGAAGGGAAAGGAGGGCTTCCTTGGAAACAGTGTGGCATGTGGCGTGTGTCATAGTTTTGGAGCAGATGGAAGATGTATTTCTCTTTTAAAGGTTTTGATGACTAATCATTGTGTATATGATTGCAAGTATTGTATGAATAGATGTTCTAATGATGTACCAAGGGCTACATTTGAACCTGATGAACTGTGTCAGCTCGTTATAGAATTTTATAAGCGTAATTATATTGAAGGTTTGTTTTTAAGTTCTGGGGTATTGAAGAATCCGGCTTTTACGATGGAAAGAATATGCGAGACACTGTTGCTTCTAAGAACTAAGTACAGATTTAACGGATATATCCATGTTAAGGCAATACCGGGAGCTCCGGATGAATTATTGTCAAGGGCAGGATATCTGGCAGACAGGGTGAGTATTAATCTTGAGCTGCCTACAGCACAGAGTTTATCAAAGCTTGCACCTAACAAGAATTTTAAGACTATTCTTGAACCAATGGAGAAGATGACAGGTACAATTGCAGTTAACAGACTTGCTATGGGAAAAGATGCAAGGATGGAAAGAAGCAGTATTAACCAGTATCTGTCTGGAAGTATATTTAATCAGCAGGCAGGCTCAGGGCAGTCTGCTTTATCTGGAACGGAAAGAACGGCATTGGAATCAGGGGATAAGCTTTCATTACCTGCGGTTGCACGAGATATGGGAATTAAAAGACCATTTGCACCGGCAGGGCAGAGTACACAGATGATAATAGGGGCAACACCAGAAACAGATCTTACACTTATAAGAACGACACAGCATTTGTATAAGAATTATGATCTTAAGAGGGTGTTTTATTCTGCATATATACCACTTAATGAAGATTCAGCACTGCCAAAGCTAGATGCGGCTGTTCCACTGCTTAGGGAACATCGTCTATATCAGGCAGACTGGCTTCTCAGGTTTTATGGATTTCAGGCAGATGAACTTTTGTCTGAGAGCAGGCCGAATTTTAATGAACAATTAGATCCGAAGTGTGACTGGGCTATAAGACATCTTGGACAGTTTCCTGTTGAAGTGCAGAATGCATCATATGATATGCTTTTGAGAATTCCAGGGGTAGGACCTAAGTCTGCTAAGAGAATTGTCCAGACAAGAAGATATGCGCGTCTTGATTTTGATATATTGAAGAAGCTGGGAGTTGTACTTAAGAGGGCACATTATTTTATAACCTGCAATGGAAGAATGATGTATAGAATACCAATAGAAGAATCATATATTACTCAATGTTTAACAGAGGATAATCATAAGGATAACTGGAAGGTAGTTCATCAGAATGAAAGATATGAACAGTTGTCACTTTTTTGAATATGGAGGCTGGACAGTATGTATATATTTACTTGTGAAGACAGATTTGAAGATATGATGTGTTGTATATATCAGGCATGGGAGAAGGCTTTGAAAGTAGGACATGGATGTGTTAGACTTGAGAAGCGTGGAGAAGAACAGCCATCTTTGTTTGATCAATATGTTCATGTAGAATATAACGAAGAAGAATATAAGAAAGTAGTTCGTTCTATAAAGAAAAAGATTTCTAATGAGGCTTATGCATGTGTATATTACGCCTGTCTGTCATATGAGCAGGATGCATTGGATGCAGCATACCGGTTTCTTATAAGTGGATTTAAAGCAGGGTCAGATATAGCATATATGAGAACAGATCCGGCAGTTATGAGAATTAAGGATATACGGAGAAGAGTTGTGCATGAAGCCAGATATTTTACGGAATTTGCAAGATTTAATTCTATACAGGGTAAGATATATGTATGTCATCTTGAACCGAAGAGTGATGTGATATATGATGTTGCATTACATTTTGCAGACAGAATGCCATCAGAGAACTGGATGATTATTGACGATAATAGAAAGAAAGCAGTAGTTCATTCGGTTGATAATAATATGTATATCAGGTATTTCACCGATGATGATATGCTTTTATTACAGAAAACAGAGAACGTAGAGGATGAATATACGGATATGTGGAAGGCTTTTTTTGAAGCTATTGCAATTAAGCAGAGACACAATACGGAATGTCAGAGAAATCTTATGCCTTTATGGATGAGAAAACATGTAACAGAGTTTCAATAACACGCAATATTATTAAGGAATGTGTATTTGATGGATTATATATTGGAAGATGTTTTTAAGGATGTGAGGGAAGCTGACTATGATGCATTTGTGAAACTGGAACAGATATTTCAGTTGAACGTATTTTACCCGGTACATATAGAGGATGATAATGACTGGTCAGTTGCATATCTTATGAATGATGCTGTAGAAAGTTTTATTACATTCACAGATTCAATTATGACAGGTAATTATATTGATACTGATGCAGAGCAGATACCAGATTTACAGTGTCTGGATGAGGGATATATGCTTATAGTTAATCAGGGAGGAGAGAACACATTTACTATAAGATTTAAGGAATTAAAGCTGAGGACGCATTTGTTTAACTATGGATGCATGGGACATTTCTGGATAGATGGGTACGAGTATCTGAGACAGTTAGAGTATCAGCTTGCAGATATAAGAGATAAATACAGATATCTCGGGGATGATGTATGCAGTGATAAAGAAATGCTTCTTATGAAACTGGCGGATTTTCCTCCAATTAAGCAATATAAGTCTGTGCCAGAAAGATATTATGTTCCTTATCCTGATTGTGTTTATGAGGAAGCGGTTAATTATCTTATAGAACTCGCAGGAAAGACAGGAGATTACTCAATGGAGAGAATGCTTGGTTCTTATAAGAGAAAGCCAACCGCAATGAAGAGCATGGTGATTGCTAAGATGTTATGTGGTAAGAAGCACGCTGAATTTGTGGATGCGATAATAAGTGAATTAAGAGAAGCTGCGTCAATATATCCTGACAGAACATTTACCTCAGATGAAGACATACAATGTAATGTTATACATAAAAGGGCTTTATTGGCGTTGTCTGAATATATTAAGAAAGGGTATAAGTGTCTCCTATATAAGGAAGAACCGTTTATGTATTCAAGAGATTCTATTACATATAAGGAACATGTACTTGTATTTGTTAATGGATTCCTGCACAGAAAGGCTAAGATAGTTACTTTTGAGTGACATGCAGAGCAGTTATGATGTATAATAATCAATATATCTATAATAAGGCTATGATAGTAGGAAGTGAGGATTTATTATGGGGAAAGTTAAGGTTGTTTCCAAGAATAATCAGGTAAGTGTTAAGGTTAAGAGTGTTAGAGGCGAACAGCTTAATCAGAGCATGGCTGAATTACTCTCAAGAACAGAGGTTGAAGGATTTCTGCCATTTAATATAACATCAGATGGAAGCAGTTTTTCTGCTGAATATGGTATAGCAGGATATGAGACAGCCAAGGAGTTCTTTAAGAACAGAGTTATTGACCAGCATACATTTTCAGTATTTATGAAAAGCAGTGTTAAGGCATTATCAGGAATGTCAGCATATAATATGGAATATGGTAATGTGTTAGCCTCTATGGATACTGTTCTTGTTGAATCAACAACAGGAAAGACTTTATTTATGTATTATCCAGCAGATGGATACCAGAATGGAATGTTTTTTAATATGTTTCTTGAGGATGTCCTCAGCATAATGAGAACACCAGTGAATACAGATGTATCATTTATGGTAAAACTTAAAGAATTACTGAAACATCCTGAGAATATGACATGGGATATATTAGATGAGTATGCAGATTCTATAGATGTAGCGCCTGTAAACAGAGGTGTTATACCACAGCAGGTATATCAGCAGACACCAATTCCACCGGTATCTGTGCAGCCAGCTATGTATGCAACACCAGTATATTCACAGCCACCAGTATATTCTGATCCAGTTCAGCCAGCTGTTCAGGAAGAGAATAATACATATGTGAATAGTAATCAGCCAGAAAAGATATGTCCTGTATGCGGAATGCATAGTACAACACCAGATGCGTTATTCTGTATAGGATGTGGCTCAAGACTTGAAGCTGTTGCTGATACAGAAGAGCAGAATACAGAGAATAAGGAAGAGGATGCTCAGGTGAAGATATGTCCTTCATGTGGAGCTGATAATAATTTAGATTCATTATTTTGTGCAGAATGTGGAACACGACTTGATCAGGAAACAGAGCATGTTGAAGGAGAGAAATGTGATGAAGCTCAGAAATCTAACGAAGATGTCAAGTCAGAAACTTTGCCTATTATGTTTATAAAGAATGGACGTGTAGTTGATTCTGTAACAGGAACTGATGAAATTATGAATATTATCATCAAAGATAATATTATTGAAGAAGTTGGACATGATATTAGTATTGATGAGAATAATACAGATAATGTTACAATTATAGATGCAGATGGTCTTGTGGTTGCACCTGGACTTATGGATACACATGTTCATTTCAGAGATCCGGGATTTACTTATAAAGAGGATATAATAACAGGGGCTGCAGCAGCAGCAAGAGGTGGTTTTACAAGTGTAGTATGTATGGCTAATACTAAACCTGCTGTAGATAATATTGAGACTCTTGATTATATACAGAAGAAGGGTGAGACTACTGGAATACATGTTATGCAGACAGCTACTGTAACGAAGGAATTAAAAGGAACAGAACTCGTAGATATGGATGCTCTTGCAGATGCAGGTGCAGTTGGCTTTACAGATGATGGAATTCCAATTATGGATGAGCATGTACTTACTATGGCTATGAAGAAGGCAGCAGAGCTTGATTTACCAATAAGTCTTCATGAAGAAGATCCAGAGTTTATCATAAGACCAGGAGTTAATCAGGGTAAAGTTGCAGAGCAGCTCGGATATGGCGGTGCTTCATCAACAGCAGAAGATGTTATGGTTGCAAGAGATTGTGTGCTTGCATTACACACAGGAGCGTCAGTATGTATACAGCATATAAGCTCAGGAAATTCTGTTGAACTTGTAAGAACAGCTAAGAAATTAGGTGCTGATGTACATGCAGAGGCAACACCACATCATTTTACACTTACAGAAGATGCTGTTCTTAAGTATGGAACTAACGCAAGAATGAATCCTCCATTAAGGACAGAAGACGACAGAGCTAAGATAATTGAAGGAATAAAAGATGGCACAATCGATATGATTGTGACAGATCATGCACCACACAGTGAAGAGGAGAAAGCAAAACCATTAGAGAATGCACCTAGTGGAATAACAGGACTTGAAACATCACTGGCTCTGGGAATCAAATCTCTTGTAGAACCAGGACATATAACTCTTATAAAGCTGATGGAATTAATGAGCAAGAATCCAGCAGAATTTTATAGAATGGTTCCAGGAAGTGTAACAAAGGGAGCACCAGCTGACCTTGTTATTTTTGGAGAGAAAGAAACATGGACAGTAAGGAAAGAAGATTTTGCGTCAAAAGCTTCTAACAGTCCATTTATCGGATGGGAACTTCCAGGTAAAGTTCATTACACTATATGCTCAGGAAAGATTGTTTACCAGGCATAGATTTTTTAGACCTAATTAGGTATATAGATACTGAATTATTCCATTGAAATATTTTGTATATCATATATAATTAACGTATACATTTTACGAAGATGTTAATTAAATATGAGAGGAGAATATTTACTTGAGGATAAGTTTGGTTAAGAACCAGGAGGGAATTTATTTTGTATACCGTTCAACAAGACAGGTATATAAGGTGAGAATTACAGATATTATGTATTTTGCAAGAAGTGGCAGAAGGACTACTATGTATTCAAGAGAATTGGGAGCTGTTGAATTATATTGCAGTTTAGTCGAGATTTATGAGCTGCTTTTTTCAGAAGGCTTTTATTATATTAACAAGTCTGTGATTGTCAATTTATTCCATATAACTAATATTAAGAATAATTTTGCAAGAATTGCGGATGGCAATTGTATTGAGATTAGCAGGGCAAGGAGAACTTTTATAATGCATAAGTTTTGTGAAACTCTGAAATAATCTGTCTGGACGCATTCCTGCTAAGTTAAACTGGAGGTATGCGTATGAGATATTACACTGTTTCACAGTGGCTGATTTTTTTCTTTATATATTGTTTCTTTGGATGGGTATGGGAATGTTGTTATGTTTCTGTCAGAAAAAGAAAGTGGGTAAACAGAGGTTTCTTACATGGTCCATTCCTTCCAATATATGGTTCAGGTGCAATTGTTATATTGATTAGTACAATTTCAGTAAAAGATATTGTACCGTTAGTGTTTCTTTTTGGTATGATTTCATCTACTATACTTGAATTCTGTACAGGATGCTGCATGGAAAAGCTTTTTGGAGTAAGATATTGGGATTACAGCAATCTTCCACTCAATTTTAAGGGACATATATGTTTCTTTATATCTCTCGCGTGGGGAGCTTTTTCGATTCTTCTTGTATGTGTAATTCATAAGCCTATCGAAGCAGCTGTACTTATGATACCTAAGACTATTGCAGATATTATTGCGGTGGTTTTGGCAATATACATGGCAGCAGACTTTGCTGTTTCTATTAATGAGGCTATGGATCTTAAAGCAACATTGGAGAAGTTTACTAAAGAGAATGAGCAGCTCCAGATGTATGCAAGAAGAATGGAAATTACAGCTACATTTGCAGAAGAAGAGTTTAATAAGAAAAAGGAACAGTTTATGGAGGCAGTTGCTGAGGAGAGAAAGCAGCTTTCAGAGAAGGCAGACAGAAGATACAGACATATTACAAGTATCATTAAGAGAAATCCTAATGCCGTTTCAAGAGTACATAGAGAATCTATTAATGAGATTAAAGAGATTATTGCTAACAGAAAGGCAAAGAGAGATAAGTAATGGCAGAAAAGATATTATTGTATAATGTTAAGAATCCGCAGGATATTATTAAAGCAGCATCTAATATGAGAATTGTGAGTGGCTTTATAGATGAATCAGATACTAATAAAACACTGGCAGAACTTGCAACAGGTGTCAGAGGAGTAACACTGGCAGATATTACCAGCCACGAGGCTTTATTAGATAAAGAAAGCCTTATTGTATTCTGTGATGTTTCTGATAAGCATATGGATAAACTTCTTTTTGAGATAAGACAGAAGCAGCTTAATGTAACATTCAAGGCAGTATTGACAGATACTAACAAGAAATGGAATATTAATCAGATGCTTGTAGAGATGAGAAGAGAAAGATTTGAATATATGCGAAGAAATATGAAATAATAATTATTAAAGATAAGGAGAGATATACTATGGAAATTAAGCATGTTAAAGCAAGTGAATTTAATAGTGAGGTACTTAAGTCAGATAAACCTGTGCTTGTAGATTTCTGGGCAGACTGGTGTGGTCCATGCAAAATGTTAGGTCCTGTTCTTGAACAGGTTGCAGCAAAGGTTGACGATGTACAGATTGTTAAGATTAATGTGGATGAGGAATCATCAGTAGCAGAGAAATATAATATTATGTCTATACCTACACTTCTTTTATTTAAGAATGGTGAATGTGTAGCAAAGAGCGTTGGCTTTATAAGTGAAGGACAGGTAATGGAATTTATTGGTAAATAAGTATCAATATCGCTGGAATAGCGCATAGATACTGGATTGTTTTAAGGGGAATATTCAAAGAGTATTCCCCTTAAATTGTACAAAATTAAATACTCTTGACAAATCTATTGATTTATTATCTGAAGCATGTTAGAGTAATCATGGTCAAATTGTTATGGATTTGTCAATGTATATTTATAGGAACAATAAGTATCCTATAATGCATGGCAATTTTTATTTTGACCGAAATTGTATACAGTGTACAAAAGGAAATACAATACATTTTCTTAAAGGTACATTGAAATATATTATATTTAAGGAGGATTAATTCAAATGGTTGAGAAGACACAGTGGGCTGGATTCAAGGGAAGACTTTGGAAAGAAGAAATCAATGTAAGAGATTTCATTCAGAACAATTACACACCTTATGATGGAGATGAGAGTTTCCTTGCAGGTCCAACAGAAGCAACTAATAAGCTTTGGGGTAAGTTACAGGAGCTTCAGAAGGAAGAGAGAGCTAAGGGCGGAGTTTTAGACATGGAGACTAAGGTTGTTACAGGTCTTACAGCTTATGGCCCAGGATATATAGATGAATCAATGAAGGATCTCGAGCAGGTAGTAGGTCTTCAGACAGATAAGCCACTTAAGAGAGCATTTATGCCATACGGTGGTATTAAGATGGCTGAGGAATCTTGCGAGAACTATGGTTATACACCAGATCCTGAATTACACAAGATTTTTACAGAATATCATAAGACACACAATCAGGGTGTATTCGATGCTTATACACCAGAGATGAGAGCTGCAAGAAGATCTCATATCATCACAGGTCTTCCAGACACATATGGTCGTGGACGTATCGTAGGTGATTACAGAAGAGTTGCTCTTTACGGTATTGATTACCTTATCAAGTGTAAGGAAGAAGATAAGGCTAACTGCGGATGCGGAGTTATGACTAACGATGTTATCCAGTTAAGAGAAGAGCTTACAGATCAGATTAACGCTCTTAAGGGAATGAAGGCTATGGCTGCTGCTTATGGTTATGATATTTCTGAGCCAGCTACAACAGCTAAGGAAGCTGTTCAGTGGTTATACTTTGGTTACCTTGCTGCTATCAAGACACAGAACGGTGCTGCTATGTCAGTAGGTCGTGTTTCTACATTCCTTGATATCTATATCAACAAGGATCTTGAAGCTGGTAAGATTACAGAGGCTGAGGCACAGGAACTTATCGATCATTTCGTTATGAAGTGCAGAATGGTTAAGTTCGCAAGAATTACATCATACAACGAATTATTCTCAGGAGATCCTACATGGGCTACTCTTGAGGTTGGTGGTACAGGTATCGACGGACGTTCTATGGTTACTAAGAACGATTACAGATTCCTTCATACTCTTGAGAACATGGGACCTTCACCAGAGCCAAACCTTACAGTATTATATTCATCAAGACTTCCTGAGAACTTCAAGAAGTATGCTGCTCATATCTCAGTTACAACATCTTCTATCCAGTATGAGAACGATGATGTTATGAAGGTAACATGGGGCGATGATTACTCAATCTGCTGCTGTGTATCTGCTACACAGACAGGTAAGGAAATGCAGTTCTTCGGAGCTAGAGCTAACCTTGCTAAGTGCTTACTTTACGCTATCAACGGTGGTGTAGATATGAAGTCTAAGGTTCAGGTTGGACCAGCTTATAAGCCAATTACTTCAGATGTTCTTGAATATGATGAAGTTATCGCTAAGTTTGATAAGATGATGGATTGGTTAGCAGACCTTTATGTTAACATCCTTAACCTTATCCACTATATGCATGATAAGTACTACTATGAAGCTGCTGAGATGGCTCTTATCGATACAGATGTTAAGAGAACATTTGCAACAGGTATCGCTGGATTCTCACATGTAGTAGATTCACTTTCAGCTATTAAGTACGCAAAGGTTACTGTATCAGAGAGAGATCCTGAGACAGGTATTGCTATGAACTTCAAGACTGAGGGAGATTTCCCTAAGTATGGTAATGATGATGACAGAGCTGATGATATCGCTGTATGGCTTCTTAAGTCATTCCTTGACAAGATTAAGAAGAGACATACTTACAGAGATTCTGAGCCTACAACATCTATCCTTACAATTACATCTAATGTAGTTTATGGTAAGTATACAGGTAACATGCCAGATGGACGTAAGGCTGGTACACCACTTGCTCCAGGTGCAAACCCAAGCTACGGTGCAGAGCAGAACGGACTTCTTGCTTCACTTAACTCTCTTACAAAGCTTCCATATGAGTGGGCTCTTGATGGTATCTCTAATACACAGACAATGAACCCAGATGCTCTTGGACATGATGATTCAGAGAGAGTTAACAACCTTGTTAACGTAATGGACGGATACTTCGATCAGGGTGCTCATCACCTTAACGTTAACGTATTTGGTAAGGATAAGCTTCTTGATGCTATGGAGCATCCAGAAAAGCCTGAGTACGCTAACTTCACAATTCGTGTATCTGGATACGCTGTTAAGTTCATCGACCTTACAAAGGAACAGCAGATGGATGTTATCAGCAGAACATTCCACGACAGAATGTAATCACGGACTTAGATAGTCAGTAATATAGTATTTAAGCGGCATCGCAAGCTAATTGGCTTGCGGTGCCGTTTTTACAACAGAGGATATTTTATGCAGCAACAGAAATTATTAAGCCTGATAAGACAGGCAATAGAAGATTACAACATGATACAGGAGGGGGATAAGATTGCCGTAGGGGTGTCTGGAGGTAAGGATTCGCTTACATTGCTGCATGCAATGAAGATACTTAACAGGTTTTATCCGAAGAAGTTTGAACTGTATGCAATAACCTGTAATGTTGGATTTGAGGGAATGGATTTTACAGGAGTGCGGCAGTTCTGTGAGAGTTTAAATGTGCCATATGAACAGGTTGATACAGAGATTGCGAAGATTGTATTTGAAGATAACAAAGATGAAAGACCATGTTCTTTGTGTGCGAAGCTTAGAAAAGGCGCAATGTATAAGCGGCTTGGAGAACTTGGAATCAATAAAATTGCATATGCACACAATAAAGACGATTTTATAGAGACAGCATTTATGTCACTTATATATGAAGGAAGATTTTACGCATTTCCTCCTGTGACATATCTGCCGGAGGCAGGTGTGACAGTTATACGACCGATGATGTATGTACCGGAGAAGGGTGTTGCTAATTATGTGGTTAGTCAGGGAATCAAGGTTGTTAAGAATACATGTCCAGTTGATGGCTCGACTAAGAGGGAATATGCCAAGCAACTTATGGATAAGATTAATAAAGATAATCCGGGTGCAAAGGACAGGATTATGCATGCAATTGTGAACGGAAGATTTGATGACTGGCCGAAAGTTCAGAAAAGTCAAAAATAACTGTTGATACAACACCAATGAGATAATAGAATAATATTAAATCTATTTATAAGGAGACACGAATATGAGAAGATTTTATGAAGGCAATGATAACAAAGGTTATCAGGAAGTTGTAGATAAAGAAGCTGGATTGGAGTTGATAGGCTTTGATTTGATAAGACTTGAGCCGGGTGCAAATGCAGCTTATGAATCAGGCGAATATGAAATCGGTCTGGTTATTTTACAGGGAACATGTAGTGTTAAGGTTGATGATGTAACATTTGACAAGCTTGGCTCTAGAAGAAGCGTGTTTGACGGCAAGCCAACAACTGTTTATGTTCCAAGAGATTCTAAGTATGAAGTTACAGCAACTGGCAGTATGATGCTTGAAATCGGTGTGTGCAAGGTTAAGGCAAGAAAGAAATATGAAGCATTTGTAATAGATGCAAATGATGTTACAACTGAACACAGAGGCAAGCTTAACTGGCAGAGAGATGTTAATGACATTATTACTTCAAAATACGAGGGAAAGGTTGACAGAATCGTGCTTGGCGAGACTTACAGCATGCCGGGACAGTGGTCAAGCTATCCATCACATAAGCATGACACAGATAATCTTCCATTTGAAGTAAATATGGAGGAAATCTATCACTTTAAGGTAAATCCGGGTCAGGGATTTGGTATTCAGGTAATGTATAGTGATGATATGTCATTAAGAGAGAGTTACATAATAAAAAATGGTGACAGTGTAGCAATTAAGAATGGTTATCACCCAGTAGCTGCAGCACCAGGATATCAGGTATATTACCTCTGGGTAATGGCAGGCGCTGATACAAGACAGCTTACACCTTGTGATGACCCTAACCATGCATGGGTTAAGGCTGTCGAGAAGATGGTGTAATGTATTTGGCACCAAATATATGCCACATTATATGTAGATTTAAGTACTAAATATTAAGAAAGTTATTGAAACTTTTTCAGATAATGATATATTTAATATATAAAATTTTAAAAGATTCGAGGTAGATAATAATGATTTACGCAT
>CAVBPJ010000068.1:0-13213 GCA_963597265.1 Evtepia sp.
TAAAAATTGGGTAAATAATTGTACCCGTCGTGTCCTTGACACGGGGTACAATTTAGAAAAAGCGTGACGGATTGGACGTAGAAGTAGTGGGGAGACATGTCGAAGTCCAAAAGAAATAAGTATGTACATGGGAACAGCCGCCAAGCAGGCGTCCGTTCCCACAGATAGAGGTTATCAGTTATTATTGCCGCATATGCCGTTGCAAGGTCCGGAGCATGCACCTGAAGAAGTCTGGGTGCTATTGCTGCAGCTGCCGCAGCCCTGATTGTAACTGGTCTGGCTGCCATTGCCGTTATTGCCAGTGTTCTGGCATGCGGTGCTGTTAGTGTTAAGAGTGTCGGTGCAGTCATTCATGCAAGGTATCTTGCAGTCTTTCTTTAAGTTGCCTTCGCATGAAGGAGGGCTTAAATCAAGAGGTTTGATGGCTCTGTCTAAGAGGTTGCCGCATACGAACTTGATGCAGTCAGATTCCTCACCAGAAACAATACTTCCCTTAGGAGTTGAGATTCTGCCGGCGCTTGTTACGCGGTAGCCACAGAAGTAGAGGCTCTGTAAGATGAGGGTAAGTCCTACAGTAACTTCATCGTCTGTAGTGTCAAGACCTAAAAGCTTAGGGATTGCGTAGAGGTTGAGTCCCTGGGTTACAACATTGTCAGATGATAAGAAACCTATGCTGTTAAGTGCAGGCGTGTAAACAGGGGGTGCTGCATTGTCTGAATTGTAGGAAACTCCGTAAGGAGCAAATATTTCAAGTGTGACAGATGTTGGGTTGGTGTCTTCATCATAAGTTGCAGCAGTAGTTGAGCTAGGAAGGTAGACTGCTGTTGGCGTGAGGGTCGCCAATGCCCTGCATGACTCATCATAAAGCGTTACTGCAAATGTTACAGTAAGGTTTGAAAGCGTCACAGAGTAGCAGTTAGGTCTTCCGGCTATCTGGGTGATTTCAACATTTTCATCACCATAAGTGTAGGCTATATCTATAACACTGACTGATGCGTTGGTAGCTGTTGGATAAGTCGTTGAAATATCTGTGCCGACAGCGAATGTGGTACACAGATTAATACCTATCTCATCATAGATAAGAGGGGCGAGAATACTGAGTTCATCGGGTGAACCGCATATAGGGTTCGTGCACACATCAAAGCAGCCATTAGGCATGTTCTGCACAATGTTGCTTACAATGCGGGTAGAACCACATTTGCTGCATTTACATTTAGCCATTATCTTTTCCTTCTTCGTTTCTTTACTACATTATATGTTCTATCCACATTCGCGTGACCATATAATAGTATAAAAACAGGAGTGTCCTTTTATGGCAAATGTGTACACAGCCGGCAACGACAGACGGCTTATAATCTATGGCATATCACGATATATATTTTTGAGAACAGCGTACATAGACGGGATAGAGCGCCCGATAATGCTCGTGTCAGACTTTCTTGACGGACTTTCAGATGTGGTGCTGGGAGACACAATATATTATGCATATCAGAACCAGAACGGAGATATCCTTGTGAAAAATGTGATGAACAACGAAGCTCTTTTTCATGTCCACAGCAGCGAGAATCCTGATATGCACTGCCCGCAGCTTGTAGTAAATAATGACAGGTTAATGCTTTTTTACATGGTGACTAACCCACTGACGGACAGACTGTCACTGCGTGCCGTCTATCCACTTGAAAACGGCGTAAGCCTTAATATTCCTATGGATTGTGAAAATGTTGATATGTATGAAGTATTTGGCATACAGGGAAAAGTATTCTTATATGTAGACAGCTTCTATGAGATAACATCAGATGGGCAGATCATACAATGTCAGGATACAGAAAAACAGGTGCAGGATGAACAGAAAATTACAGAATACGAAAACCAGCTTAATACATATATGCATGAAAACAGACAGGCAATGCAGACAATAAGCCAGCTTGAGGCAACAATAGAGAGTGCAAAGGCACAGTATAATGAACTTATGGAGACTGCAATTGCGTATAGGGACGAGGCAATTAAGTGGCGGAGTAAGTTTATATAGGTACAAACTTCATATTTTATAAGCCGCCCGCAGCCACCTACCCCTCAGGCTCACACTGGTTCACAGGGGGCTGGAACGATTCGTTAGAATTGCGTTAATTTATCCGGTGGGGTTTTTGGCTTAATGTTTGTGTCCATTCGCAGATGAACATTTCTGACATTGTGTCCGTCTGTGGCATACGCCCTCAAGGATTGCTGCACTTAGTGGGAGTAAATGCCGCCATCTACAAAGTTTATTACGGTGTGCTAAATTAGCAATTCTTAACGTGTTCCAGCTCCCTGCGGACCAGTGCGAGCCTGAGAGGTGGGAGTTACGGGCTACAATAAAATATGAAGTTTGTGCAAATATTTATTGAAATATTCCGCCATAATTGCGATAATAATACAAATGGAGGAATTATGGATAACAGGAAGCTAAACAGACGAAATTTATTACTATTATTATTTGTGCTGGCGGCATGTGTTATGGGTGGCCGCTCTATATTTGGGTTCTTTGCACTGCTTACAGGGTATGCGGGTGCGACAACGGAAGTATCTGCATTTGCAGCTTCAGAGATGTATATGATGTTTCTTATGTTTCTTGTGTGCATAATCGGAAGCATAGTCATGAGCTGTCTCAGTAAGGCTAAGGTGAGCAGGACATTCTTCCTGACACGCAATACTGTGCTGATAGTAGCACTTGTGCTTGGCAATATGTCTTTTCCTAATATAACAATCATGAGTACAGTTGTTATGTCTAAGTATATAGGTGATACGGGAATGTATGATTTTGCGATGAGTTCGCCGCTTCTTGTGTCAGCATTAAGACAGCCATATCTGTTCTATACATATATGGCAGCAGAGGTGCTTATGATAGTTCTTGCATGTGTGACAACATACAAGTATATTGTAGACAAGAAAAAGAACAGTAATTATAATAATATGTACATGTAAATGTGTCTGCTGCACTTAAGTCTGGTGTGGCAGACAATTTTTGCGCAGTCAGAAAATGTGCTGAATATACGGATTTACATGTGGGAGAGAATAAAATGAAAGTAATGACACCACATTATTATAAGGATTTCCGGTGCATTGCAGGAGCATGTACAGATACATGCTGTGCAGGCTGGGACGTTGATGTCGATAAGGATTCTTATAAATATTATAAAACAGTCAAGGGTGCTTTTGGAAAGCGACTGAAAAGTGTGATGGTGCCGTCGCAGGACGGTGAATGTACATTTACACTGAAAGAAGGAGGACGATGTCCATTCCTTAATGATGATAATTTGTGTGATTTGTATATAGAACTTGGAGAGGACAAGCTGTGCGAGACATGTGCTGAGTTTCCAAGATTTATTAACGATTATGGCAATATAAGAGAGATTGGTATAGCACCGTCGTGTAAGACAGCGGGTGAGCTGATGTTTTCTTATAAAGATGAGCTTACATTTGATACGGTGGAGGACAGCAGCCTTACGCCAGAGCCTAACGATATAGATGCATATACATATATGCAGCTTAGGCAGGCAAGAATAGTGGCTTTCGGCATAATATCTGACAGAGATATTAATATATTCGAAAGACTTATGTTGTATCTTGATTATGCAAAGCGTATCCAGAAACATCTTGACGCCGAGCGGGACGACCTTATAGCCGGTGTCGCGAAGAGGTTCTGCGGATTAGATTACAGAGAGAATCTGCTGGACAAGCTAAAGAGCAGGGGTACAGCGTCACATGATACAAGGCTGATAAAGGGTCTGAGGCATTTCTTTGATGATTTCAAAGGAATGGAGGTAATCAATCCGGACTGGAATATTCATGTTGCGAGGGTGAGACAGTTCCTTGACGGACTGGCGGATGATGCAGAGCTTGCGGCGGTAATGAGAGATTACCATGCTGGAAGCGATGCATTTGCACATGAATATGAACAGCTTGCAATGTACTATGTATATAGATACATGCTTGACGCAGTTAATGATTACGATGTTCTGCTTAAAGTCAAGAATGCGGTTATCGGCATACTTGCCGTGGACATTATGGCAGCAGCCAACAGGTCATCCGGCTGTACACCTGATTTTACAATGCGCGTTGATATAGCACATTTGTATTCAAGACAGTTTGAACATTCATATTACAATTATGAAGTTTATAGAGAGTACTTTGGCACGAAGAGATGTTATTCATATGAGTTTCTTATGGATGCTCTAGTGTCACTGAATTAATGGAGGAAGTTTTCTTATGAAAATGATTATGAGATTCCTTAAGGATTACAAAAAGGAATGTGTTTTAGCACCACTTTTTAAGATGCTCGAAGCGATATTCGAGCTATTTGTGCCGCTGGTAGTATCATCAATTATCGATAAGGGTATTGCCAATGGAGATAAGGGATACATTATGCAGATGTGTCTTATGCTTATACTTCTTGCGGTTATCGGACTTGTATGTGCCATCACAGCACAGTATTTTAGTGCCAAGGCTGCTGTTGGTGCGGCAACCGGAATGAGACACAGTTTATTTGCACATATCCAGACATTCTCATTCACAGAGATGGATACACTCGGTACATCAACACTTGTAACAAGAATGACAAGTGATATTAATCAGGTACAGAACGGTATCAACATGGTACTGAGACTGTTCCTTCGTTCACCATTCATCGTATTTGGTGCGATGATTATGGCATTCACAATTGATGTCAAGGCAGCACTTGTATTCGTTGCAGCAATTCCGGTTCTTACACTTATCGTATTCGGAATTATGCTTACAACAAGACCAATGTATAAGAATGTACAGGCAGGTCTTGATAAGATTCTCGGAATAACAAGAGAGAATCTTACTGGTGTGAGAGTTATCAGAGCATTTAACAAGGAGCAGGACGAGGTAAAGCGTTTCAAGAACGATAACGAAAGCCTCAATAGATTACAGAAATTCGTTGGTAAGATATCAGGACTTATGAATCCGCTTACTTATGTTGTTGTAAATGTATCAATCATTGCACTTATCTGGATTGGTGCGATAAGAGTTAACGCCGGTGCTCTTACACAGGGACAGGTCGTTGCCCTTTACAACTACATGTCACAGATATTAGTTGAGCTTATCAAGCTTGCCAACCTTATCATCACAATTACTAAGGCACTTGCATGTGCAGGAAGAATTGAGTCTGTATTCGAGGTAACATCAGGAATGGCAGATGGAAGCGTTAAGGAAGTTGCAGCTAAGGAAGAGCAGCCAAGCGTTGAGTTTAAAAATGTTTCGCTTACCTACAGCGGTTCGGGTGCACCTTCAGTTGAAGGAATTAATTTCAAGGCTATGAAGGGACAGACAATCGGTGTTATCGGTGGTACTGGTTCAGGTAAATCAAGTCTTGTTAATCTTATTCCAAGACTGTATGATGCAACACAGGGTGAAGTACTTGTTGATGGTGTTAATGTTAAAGATTACGATATTGAGACTTTAAGAAATAAGGTCGGTATCGTTATGCAGAAGGCAGTACTTTTCAAAGGTACTATAAGAGAGAATATGTGGATGGGAAAGAAGGGTGCTACTGATGAGCAGATAGATGAAGCACTTGAGATTTCACAGTCTAAGGAATTCGTAGATTCCAAGGAAGGCCGTCTTGATTATCCTATTGAGCAAGGTGGTAAGAACCTTTCAGGCGGACAGAGACAGAGACTTACTATTGCAAGAGCAATCGTAAGAAAGCCGGATGTGCTTATTCTTGATGACAGTGCATCAGCCCTTGACTTTGCAACTGATGCAGCACTTAGAAAGGCTATAAGGGGAATGAAGAATTCACCTACAGTATTCATAGTGTCACAGAGAGCAGCATCGCTTATGTATGCTGACCTTATCATCGTATTAGATGACGGACAGGTTGCAGGAATGGGAACACATGACGAGCTTCTTGCAAACTGCGAGGTTTATAGGGAAATATATGAATCACAGTTTAAGAAAGCAGATTCAGAAGGGGGTGTAGCATAATGAAGAAGAATAAATCAACATTTGTAAAGCTCCTTAAAAGAATTAAGAAGCACAGCTTTTTTATAATATTATCGCTTATTATGGCAGCAGTAACTGTTGCAACTACACTTTATGTGCCAATTCTTGTCGGTCGTGGAATTGACTGCATTATCGGTGTTGACAATGTAGATTTTGCCAAGATTGTGAATATACTTATAAGAATTGGTGTATTTGTTGGAATTACAGCACTTTCACAGTGGCTTATGAACATATGTAACAACAGAATCACATATGAAGTAACAAGAGACATCAGAAATGAGGCTATAGAGAAGATTCAGGTGCTTCCACTCAAGTACATTGACGGACATTCATATGGTGAGATTGTGAGCCGTGTAATTGCTGATGTTGACCAGTTTGCAGACGGTCTGCTTATGGGATTCACACAGTTCTTCACAGGTGTTATGACAATACTTGGAACACTTATATTCATGCTTACAATCAATGCTAAGATTACACTTGCAGTTGTTGTTATTACACCGCTTTCACTTTTTGTAGCCAGCTTTATTGCCAAGAAGACATTTACGATGTTTAAGCTTCAGTCAGAGACAAGAGGTGAGCAGACAGCACTTATTGACGAAATGATTGGCGGACAGAAGGTAGTTAAGGCTTACGGCTATGAAGATGAGGCAGTAAGAAAATTTGATGAGATTAATGACAGACTTCAGAAGTATTCGCTCAAGGCAATCTTTTTCTCATCTATCACTAACCCTTCAACAAGATTTGTAAACAGCCTTGTATATGCGAGTGTTGCGATTGTAGGTGCATTTTCAGCTATCAACGGCGGTATTACAGTTGGTCAGTTATCAAGCTTCTTAAGTTATGCTAACCAGTATACTAAGCCATTTAACGAGATATCAGGCGTTGTCACTGAGCTTCAGAACGCTCTTGCCTGTGCAGCAAGAATATTTGAACTTATTGAAGAAGATCCTGAGATTCCTGATGCAGCAGATGCTAAGGTTGTTGAAGAGGTTGACGGAACAGTTGATCTTAATGATGTATGCTTTTCTTATGTGCCTGACAAGAAGCTTATTGAGAACTTCAATCTTCATGTTAAGAAGGGACAGAGAATTGCTATTGTCGGACCTACAGGATGCGGTAAGACAACAGTTATTAACCTTCTCATGAGATTCTACGATGTTAACAGCGGAAGCATTGATGTATCAGGAACTGATATCAGAGAGATGACAAGAAAGTCTTTAAGACAGGGCTTTGGTATGGTTCTTCAGGAGACATGGCTTAAGGCAGGAACTATAAGAGAGAATATTGTTATGGGTAAGCCGGATGCCACAGAAGAAGAGATTATTGCAGCGGCCAAGGCAGCACATTCATATGGATTCATCAAGAGAATGTCTAATGGTTTCGACACAGTTATAGGTGAGGATGGCGGAAGCCTTTCACAGGGACAGAAGCAGCTTTTATGTATAACAAGAATTATGCTTGCAAAGCCGCCAATGCTTATCCTTGATGAGGCTACATCTTCTATTGATACAAGAACAGAGATAAAGATACAGAACGCATTTGCAAAGCTGATGGAAGGAAGAACAAGCTTTATCGTAGCCCACAGACTTTCAACTATCCAGTCAGCAGATGTTATCCTTGTTATGAAGGACGGACATATTATTGAGCAGGGTAATCATGAAGAATTACTTGCCCAGAATGGATTCTATCATAAGCTGTATTACAGCCAGTTTGATACAGCAGCCCAGAATTAATGTGGAGATAAATGTATGTTTATAGAGGCGGAGAATATTAGAAAATCATACGGCAGGCGAAATGAAGTGCTTAACGGCGCTTCGTTTCATGCTGCCAGCGGAGAGTATATTGCCATAGTCGGTGCCAACGGCTGTGGCAAATCTACTCTTCTGGAGATATTGGCAGGAAGTCTTAAGGCAGATGGAGGAAGCTTTAAGATAGATGGGAAAGATGCATTTACAGATGCGAAAGTTTTTCAGAAATACATAGGTTTTGTGCCACAGGAAAATCCTCTTATGGAGAAGCTGTCTGTAAGGGATAATCTTAAGTTCTGGTATTGTGATACCGGAAGAAATATGGAAGCAGATTTACAGAGCGGTGTTCCGGCAGTGTTAGGAGTATCGGGATATCTTGACAAACGTGTTGATAAGCTGTCGGGAGGCATGAAGAAGCGCTTAAGCATATGCTGTGCGCTGGCTAAGAATCCACCTGTGCTTATATTAGATGAGCCGGGCGCATCACTTGATATTGTGTGTAAGCAGGACATTATGAATTATCTGTCTGCTTATACGAAAAGCGGAGGTACAGTTATTATAACAAGCCATGAAGAAGGGGAATTAAAGCTGGCTGACAGAATGTACCTTTTAAAGAATGGTGGTCTTAATGAGCTTGACCATCCGGTTATTGGCAATGAACTTTTAGAGCTTATTCACAGATGATTTTGTTGGGGGATTAGATGAGAAAGAAGCTGGAATTATTAAAATTGCAGATTAAATCCGCATTTTTATCTATACCGAAGATAATTCTGGGTACGATAGTGACGGCTGTACTTGTGATTGCGATAAGCGCATGTGTAGGCATTGCAACGGCACAGGACAGTGACATGAGAATGAAAGTTGCTGTTGTGTATCCTGATTATGATGAGACAGAAAACTCTGATTCGGCAGATAATAATAAGGAGTTTCGATATATTAAGATGGCATTCAATTATGTCAGTGAGATAGACACAATTAAGAATGTCTGTACATTTGAATATACAGACAGGCAGCAGGCAATAGATGGCTTGAGGGACAATTATTATGTTATGGCTATAATTGTGCCGGAGAATATGATAAGTGATATCATGTCTGGTGAGAATACACCTGTTGAGGTCGTGTGTCCCTCAGAGGGTGTTAATAATACTTCGATGATATTCCGTGAGATGGTGAGAGCAGGCGGTTCTGACCTTGCGACTGCGGAGGCGGGAATATATACATTTGACGACCTGTTTAATGGTGTGCTTAAGAACTACAGAGGGGCGCGTGGAACACATGAAAATAAGCTTAATGACATATATCTTTCTTATGCGTTAAACAGAAGCATATACTTTAAGACAAGGGATATATCAGTTAAAGAGGGCTTAAGTACAGTACAGTTCTATGTGTGTACGGCAATTGTCATGCTGCTTATGCTCAGCGGAATAACCTGTGCGGGCAATATGAAAGGTGAGAACAGGGCGCTTGCGAAGAGCCTTAAGGGCGCGGGAATATCAGCATTTGATACAGGATTTGCAAGAACTGCAGGAATCAGTATTGTGTATATAGTCATATTTGCAGTGCTTTTTATAACAGCTAATATAATGAGACTGGGAATTCCGGCAATATCGTCTGTTTTAGCGGTTTCTTCAGTGGGAGAATTCATTGCGTCACTACTAGGGATTGTGGTGCTTGTATATGCGGCAGTATCATTTATAAACTGCATATTCTCAGTTGTAGACGACACTGTGTATTCGGTAATTACAGTGTTTATCCTTGGAATGGCGTGCATGTATTCGTCTGGCTGTATTGTGTCATCAGCATTTCTTGCACCGGGCGTGCGTGCAATTGGCATGTATCTTCCAACTAACGGTTTATTCACACTAGCAGGTCAGGTAATCAAGGGAACTGTGGATATCAGTACCATTATGACAAATGTTTTGTGGATAATTATATTTCAGGCAGCAGGGGCATTAGCGGTTAAGATAAGGAGAGACAGATAATGAAGAGATTGTTATACTGGCTGTATCTGCTTGTTAAAAGGCAGTTAAAGAATCCTGTGATTGTCGTGGTGCTTATTGCAATGCCTGTTGCAGCATTTATAATCACACACACAGCTTCACTTAAGGAGGCAGAGTCTGTAAGGGTTGGAATAGTGCTTGAAGATGATGATAAGATTGCCGTGATGACAAGGGATTATCTTATTAATGGTGATTATTCGGTAGAATTCTATGAGGCAGAATCGCAGGAAAAGCTTGAGCAGGATATAATGAATAAATACACAGAATGTGGCTATATAGTTGGAGCGGGGCTTAAGGATAAGCTTGATTCAGGCAGCTACAGCGATGTTATAGAACTAATCATATGCAAGTCGGATTTTGTGAGTTCAATGACTGACGAAATATTCTTTTCTGCAATGTTTAAGGCATATTCACCGGAGGTTGCGGTTAATTATGTTAATTCTGTAGAGAAATTCCAGAAACATTCAGAAAAGGCAGAAGAAGAGATAAGAAAAGGGTATGAGGAGTACATATCCGGTGATGATACATTCAGGATTGATTTTAAGATAATTGGAGATAATCAGGATACAGCCGCAGAGTTAGAAGATAAGACAGGGCAGTTTCCTTTAAGGGCGCTACTTATGATCCTTGTATATATTGGTGGGCTTTTCGGAATTGTTGAATATTATCTTGATAAGAATTCAGGAACTTTCATAACATTGCCGCGTATGTACCGTGTTGTGGGAAAACCGGTGTATGCATTCATATCATGCGCATTATTTGCAGTATCAGCGTTAATAACACTTGCAGTGGCAGGGCAGCTTAAGGGGGCTGCAGACATACTGCATATGTGTGTGTATGTAATAGCAGTTACATTGTTTGCATGGCTTGTGGCAATACCTGTAAGAAGCGCCAATGCAATGATTTCAATAATACCGGTGCTTCTTATAGCATGTCTTATATTATGTCCGGTATTCATTAATATAACGGCATATGTGCCATTTACAAAATATATAAGAGCATTACTGCTTCCGTGGTATATGCTTAAGTAGAAGGAGAATGGGATGCGATGAATAATAAGAAAAAACGTATATTTGACATTATCCAGATTGGCTATGCGGGCGATGTTGCAAGCCGTACATTTGATATTGCGATAACTGTTGCAATTATAATCAACCTGTTCATTGCAATATTTGATACATTTGACCAGTCAATACCATACCAGCCTGTGTTAGACATTATAGAGTGGATTACGGTTATCGGCTTTACGGTTGAATATCTTCTTAGAGTGTGGACGGCAGAATATCTTTATCCTAATAAACGCACAGGTATTGCGAGGCTGAAATACATATTCTCAGGAAGCGGTATTGTTGACCTTTTATCATTCCTCCCGAATTACCTTCCGGTGTTCTTCCCGGCAGGAGCAGTTGCATTCCGTATGTTCAGGGTAATAAGGATACTTCGTTTATTCAGGGTAAACTCATATTATGATGCGTTAAATGTAATCGGGCAGGTAATTAAGAGAAAGAAAGACCAGATAATATCTTCTGTGTTTATCATTGTATTGCTTATTATAGCGTCATCATTGTGCATGTACAGCTTGGAGCATGAGGCACAGCCGGAAGTGTTCAAGAACGCATTTTCAGGAATATGGTGGTCGGTATCAACACTTCTTACAGTAGGTTACGGTGATATCTATCCGGTGACAGTGCTTGGAAAGATGTTCAGTATTATCATTACATTTCTTGGTGTCGGAATGGTCGCTATTCCAACAGGTATCTTATCTGCAGGTTTCGTTGAGCAGTACAGTATTATTAAGAAATCAACAGATTATCTTATGGAGAAGGAACTTAAGTTCATCAAGCTTATGATAACCAGAGACCATAACTGGAATGAAAAGAAGGTATGCGAACTTAATCTTCCAAAGGGACTTATTCTTGCAGCTGTATTAAGAAACGGTGAGACACTTATGCCTAAGGGGGATATGAAGCTTTTTGAGGGCGATTGTGTTGTAATAGGAGCAAGAGACTGTGATGTTAATGTTGATGTGAACTTAAAACAGGTTGAACTGCGTGAACATCATCCGTGGGTTGGACACAAGATTAAAGAACTCGATATATCAAGGCATACGCTTATAGTAATGATAAGACGAGGAGATAATGCGATAGTTCCTAATGGTGATACACTTATTAAGTCAGGAGATATCGTATTCGTGTTCTCGAAGCGTTATATGGCGGATGCACAGACTATAAGTGTATAGATGGTGATTAATTATGATGATACTGGTAACAACGACAGATGCATTAGCAGACGAAAAGTTATATGAAAAGGCTTATTTACTTGTGCCTGAATACAGGAGAGTTAAGGCAGATAAGATGAAAATGCGTGAAAATAAGCTGCAAACTGTGACTGCGGGACTACTTCTTAATTATGCTGTAGGAAAGTGGAACAGCAGAGTGGAGGGAGAATATGATAGTGTTTACTATGCGGAGGTGGACATTATTTCTGTAATTGAAGCAAATAATCTGTGCTTTAATTACGAAATAGCTTACAATTCACAGGGAAAACCTTATTTTTTGTCACATCGTGAAATTTTTTTCAATATTTCTCATTCGTCGAATTATGTAGTGTGTATTATTGGTGACAGACCGGTTGGAATTGATATAGAGGGAGGCCAGAAAGGTAGACAGAATCTGGCACAGCGCTTCTTTGACAAGACTGAGGCTGAGTGGATAGAAGAGGCTGACAGTGACGAAAGATTCTTCAGAATATGGACTCTTAAGGAGGCATATGGCAAGGCTACAGGCCGCGGCGTGCTTGACATTTTGGATAAAATAGTTTATAGATTAGAACATGGGGAAATTAAGGCGTACATAGGTGGAATTCCCCAGAATTTCACTATTGTAGAGAAGGAAATAGATAAGTTCAGATTATCAGCAATACAATTGTGAAATTTATAGCAGACTGTCGAATATTAAGTTGAAAAATAACGATAAAGACGGTATAATACTTTGTATGTATATCTATGGAAAAGCCTAAGGAGGGTTTTATGAGCAGAAATCATTTTAATGAATTAAGTCCATGTGAAGCATTAATTATGAAGCTTATATGGGAGGCACCACAGGACATTCCTGTGCAGGAACTTATTGATCAGTTAAGAGACGATTATGGAAAGGATTACGCAAGAACAACAGTTGTTACTTTCGTAGGTAAGTTAAAGGACAAGAGATTTGTTGATACATACCGTAAGGGAAAAGCAGCATTTATCCATCCACTTCGTTCAGAAGAAGAATACAGAAGACAGCTGTTAAAGGAAGAGGCTGATTTCTGCTTCAACGGTAAGGCTGTTGATATGGTAGCTTCTATATGCGAATCACAGACATTAGAAGATGATGAGATTAAGAGAATTAAGAAGATTCTTAATGGCCTTAACAAGTAATAATTAATATTTATATTAAAAAACATCACCTGACATTAATC
>CAVBPJ010000069.1:0-13206 GCA_963597265.1 Evtepia sp.
AGCACAGGCTGTCCGGGCAAATACACGCCGCCCGGGCAGCCTTTTTACAATTATTTTACAATAATTTTTATGTTAAATACTTGTATAATTGGCTTATTTATTATATTATAGTCAATATACGAAAGGGCGTGGTAGATATGGTAGATAACAACACTCAATTTTTTAAAACTCAACCAGAGAAGACAATTTCAGTAGAAGGAATACTTGAGCAGGTTTATCTTGCTCTTAAGGAGAAGGGCTATAATCCAGTTAATCAGATAGTTGGATATATTATGTCAGGTGACCCAACATATATCACAAGTCACAATAATGCACGAAGCCTTATTATGAAGGCAGAACGTGATGAACTTGTTGAAGAAGTGGTAAGATATTTTATAGAAGGTAAAGGCTTATAGAATGAGGATTATAGGCTTAGATGTCGGAACGAAGACTGTGGGAGTTGCCTTGAGCGATCCGCTAGGGATAACTGCCCAGCCTTTCGAGACGATTACAAGAAAAGAGAATAACAAGTTACGAAGAACTTATGCCAGAATAGAACAGATTATATCTGAATATGATGTAACTGAAATCGTAGTTGGATATCCTAAGAATATGGATGACACTATTGGGGAAAGGGCTAAAGCTTGTGAAGAATTTGCAGCAGCACTGGAGAGACGTACAGGATTGCCTGTAACACTGTGGGATGAGAGACTTACTACAGTTGAAGCAGATGAAGTCCTTGAAGAATGCGGGGTAAAGCGTGAGAACCGCAAGACAGTTATTGATCAGATTGCCGCTGTTTTTATTTTGCGGGGATATATGGAATCCAAGCAGAAGTAGAATATTGGAGGATATAATTAGTAATGGAAAAGCTTGAATTTATTGAGGATAATGGCGAAAAGGTTTCTTTTTATGTAATAGAAGAGACAAGAATTAACGGCATTAATTATCTGCTTGTTTCAGAATCTGAGGATGAAGAAGCAGATGTATATATACTTAAAGATACATCAGATGCAGCAAGTGAAGAAGCTGTATATGAATTCGTAGAAGAAGACGGAGAACTTGAAGCAGTAGGCAAGGTGTTTCAGGAACTGATGGACGATGATGTTGAAATCCAGTAGTAAGAATTTCAATAGTGATGAAGAACTTCAATAAGGTATGAGCCTTATTTATATATTTTTATTATTATTTATTATGAGGTGTTTATGAAAAAAGAAGAGAATGCATCTGTTAAGATTATACCTCTGGGTGGTCTTGAACAGATAGGTATGAACATTACTGCCATTGAATATGATGACAGTATTGTTGTTGTGGATTGTGGTTTATCTTTCCCAGAGGAAGATATGCTTGGTATTGACCTTGTTATTCCAGATGTTACTTATCTTAAAGAGAATCTGGACAAGGTTAAAGGATTCGTTATAACACATGGACATGAGGATCATATCGGAGCGATTCCTTATGTTCTGAAAGATGTTAATGTTCCTATATATGCAACAAAGCTTACAATGGGACTTATCGAGTCAAAGCTTAAAGAACATAATATGTTAAAGGCTGTTAAGAGAAAGGTTGTCAGATATGGACAGTCTGTTACTCTTGGAGATTTCAGGGTTGAATTCATAAGAACCAACCATAGTATTGCAGATGCAGCAGCACTTGCTATATATTCTCCAGCCGGAATTATTGTCCACACAGGAGATTTTAAGGTTGATTATACTCCTGTATATGGTGATCCAATAGATCTTCAGAGATTAGGCGAACTTGGAAAGAAGGGTGTACTTGCTCTTATGTGCGATAGTACTAATGCTTTAAGACCAGGATTTACTATGTCAGAAAAGACCGTTGGTGCTACATTTGAAAAGATATTCAATGACAATAAGAACAGTAGAATTATTATCGCAACATTCGCATCTAATGTTGACAGAGTACAGCAGATTATTAATTCAGCAGTTAAGTATGGAAGAAAAGTCTGTGTTGAAGGACGAAGCATGGTTAACATCATTGAAGTTGCTGAGGACCTTGATTACCTTAAGATTCCGGAAGGAACTCTTATTGAGACAGACGAGATGAAGAATTACACACCTGAGCAGATTGTACTTATCACAACTGGTAGTCAGGGTGAGTCTATGGCGGCTCTTTCAAGAATGGCAGCTAACCTTCACAGAAAGGTTTCTATCCAGCCTGGCGATTGTGTAGTATTCTCATCAACTCCTATTCCAGGTAATGAAAAGTCTGTTGCCAAGGTTATTAATGAACTTGGTATGAAGGGTGCTAAGGTTATATTCCAGGATACTCATGTATCAGGACATGCATGTCAGGAAGAGATTAAGCTTATATATTCACTTGTAAAGCCTAAGTATTCTATTCCTGTCCACGGTGAGTACAGACATCTTGTTGCACAGAGAGATGTTGTTATGTCACTTGGATATGATAAGGATCATGTTATTATTGCCAAATCTGGTGATGTTCTTGAACTTAATGATGAGCGTGCACAGATTGTTGACCATGTTCAGACAGGAGCTATATTTGTTGATGGTCTTGGTGTTGGTGATGTAGGTAACATCGTATTAAGAGACAGACAGAACCTTGCTGAGAACGGTATCATCATCGTAGTTCTTACACTTGAGAAATACTCAGGACAGCTTATTGCAGGTCCGGATATTGTAACAAGAGGTTTCGTATATGTAAGAGAAGCTGAGGAACTTCTTGATGAGGCGAGAGCAATTGTATCTGATTCAGTTGAGAGATGCCTTGATAAGAATATTACTGACTGGAGCAAGATTAAGAATATTATTAAGGATGACTTAAGTGAGTATCTCTGGAAGAAGATTAAGAGAAATCCAGTAATACTTCCAATTATCATGGAAGCTCAGGTTTAATCTATGCGTAGAATTGATGAACTTAAGGAAGAAATCATTCACGAGATTCTTAACAGTGAAGAATATAGGGAATATAGAAGAATGCAGACTGAGATTGACAGAATACCTGATCTTAAGAGACAGGTTGATGAATTTAGAATGAAGAATTTCATGCTGCAGAATTCACCTGATGAGCAGGACATGTTTATAGCAATGGAAAATCTTAATAAAGAATATGCAGATATGAGGAATCAGGATATAGTAAACAGATATCTTATGACAGAAATCACATTTTGCAGATATATAAGAGATATATTTAAAGACATAGCAGACGTGATAGATGTAGACCTTGATTTTTTAGGGTGAATCATATATAGTGTAGCTTATTAAGGAAGAGGAGATACAGGTTTTATGAGCAATAAATCAATCAGAATGCTGATATCAGTATCACTGAATGTGTTAATAATTGTATTAGGAATATATCTTGTATTTGTCGCTGGCAGCAGGGCATATTCATTTGGTGAGAAAGTATTTAACGAGCAGTCAGTTGATTCAGAGGATAATGCCCGTACAGTGGAAGTTACTATAACAACAGATATCCAGCCTAAGAAGCTTGCGGCACTGCTTTATGACAAGGGGCTTGTAAGCGATAAGACGATAGCATTTTTTCAGATTCAGTTCTCTGATTATAAGGGAAAGTTCGTTGGTGGAACATATGAACTGAATACTGGAATGACACCTACAGATATTATGGAGGTGCTGTCACAGGCTGACAGTGAAGAAGAATAACTGAGTGAAGGGGAATATATGATAGTCAATGAAAGAGTAGTTGCCTACATTAATTCTCTTGATTGTGGTAATTCTGATATATGTAATACAATTGAAAAAGAAGCGATTGCGGATGAAGTCCCAATCATTAGAAAAGAGATGGGTAATTTGCTGAAGGTGCTGTTACAGCTTGTACAGCCTGAAAGAATTCTGGAAGTTGGAACAGCAGTAGGTTACTCATCTATTCTTATGAGTGAGAATATGCCGAAGAATTGCACGATTACTACAATAGAGAATTATGATAAAAGAATACCGGTTGCCAGGAACAATTTTAAAAGAGCTGGCAAAGAAGATGTAATTACCCTTATAGAAGGGGATGCGCTTGAAGTGTTAAAGACTCTTGAAGGTCCATATGATTTCATATTCATGGATGCAGCCAAAGGACAGTATATTAATTATCTGCCTGATATTAAGAGAGTTCTTAGGAAAGGCGGTCTTCTTATATCGGATAATATCCTGCAGGAGGGAGAGATAGTGGAATCCCGCTATGCAGTTACAAGAAGAAACAGAACAATTCATACAAGAATACGCGAATATGTATATGAGCTTACACATTCAGAAGATTTCGTGACATCTATAGTGCCTATCGGTGATGGAATTACATTGAGCGTAAAGCAGTAATATAACTAATATAGCGCTAAAGTAGCGCAGAAATGAGGATAATATGGCAGGACATATGTATAATGGCAGAGAAATAGAGCTTCTCATACCAGCAAGCAGTCTTGAAGTTTTAAAGATAGCAGTAATATTCGGTGCAGATGCTGTATATATCGGTGGTGAAGCATTTGGATTAAGAGCTAAAGCTAAGAATTTTTCAATAGAAGATATGAAAGAGGGCGTTAAGTTCGCCCATGAAAGAAATGTTAAGGTATATGTTACAGCCAATATTCTGGCACATAACTATGACCTTGAAGGTGCAAGAGCTTACTTTGAAGAACTCAAGGAAGTAGGACCTGATGCACTTATTATATCTGACCCGGGAATGTTCACAATAGCAAAGGAAGTGCTTCCTGACACAGATATCCATATAAGCACACAGGCTAATAATACTAACTACATGACATACAATTTCTGGTGGAATCAGGGTGCCAAGAGAGTGGTTTCAGCAAGAGAGTTATCTCTTGAAGAGATTAAGGAAATCAGAGCACATATTCCTGATGAGATGGAGATTGAGACATTTATGCATGGTGCAATGTGTATCTCATATTCAGGAAGATGCCTGTTATCAAGCTTCCTTGCAGGAAGAGATGCGAACAGAGGAGCATGTACACACCCATGCCGCTGGAAATACGCCGTTGTTGAGGAGAACAGACCAGGACAGTACATGCCTGTATACGAGAACGAGAGAGGAACATATATATTCAACTCTAAGGATTTGTGCATGATTGAGCATATTCCAGAGATGGTAAGTTCAGGCATTGACTCATTTAAGATAGAAGGACGTATGAAGACAGCTCTGTATGTGGCAACTGTTGCAAGAACATACAGACTTGCTATTGATGATTTCATAGAAGATCCTGAAAAGTACAAGGCAAGAATCCCATTCTATAAGAGCGAGATAAGCAAATGTACTTACAGACAGTACACAACAGGCTTCTTCTTTGGTAAGCCCGATGAGAATACACAGATATATGACAGCAACACATATATCAGGGAATACACATATCTTGGTATAGTCGGTGATACTAACGAGCAGGGACTTTACCATATTGAGCAGCGTAACAAGTTCTCGGTTGGTGAGACAATTGAGGTTATGAAACCTGACGGACAGAATATAGAAGTTACAGTTAAACGTATTGTTGATGAGAATGGAAAGGATATGGAAAGCTGTCCACATCCTAAGCAGAATCTCTATATCGACCTTGGAATCAAGCTTGACAAGTACGATATTCTTAGACGACAGGAAGAAGAGACAGAAGTTAACAGTTAAATTAAAGAGACAGTTGGATATGCAATTAAAGGCACCTTTACACATATGATATATAAAAATGTGTAGGGGTGCCTTTTTGAAAACATTTGAAAAACCATTATCGGCACAGGAAGAGAAAGAACTGCTGATAAACTTACGCGAAGGCGATAGTGCGGCCCGCAATGTTCTTATTGAAAAGAACATGCGTCTTGTTGCGCATATAGTAAAGAAATATACCTCTACGGAACGTGATTACATTAATGAAGATCTGATTTCAGTGGGAACGATAGGCCTTATAAAGGCTGTTGATTCATTTGACATAGAAAGAAACGTCAGATTTGCCACATATGCTGCCAAATGCATAGATAATGAGATTCTTATGCTTTTCCGGCAGGATAAAAAGAAAGAGCGTGAGGTGTCACTGAATGAGCCTATAGGCAAGGACAAAGAGGGTAACGAGATAAGCCTTAAGGATATAATCGGTGAAGATTCGGGAAGAAAACAACCGGATGCAGTAGAAGATTATATGTTTTATGAGCAGATGAAGTGTATATATGATAATATAGAAAATGTTCTTGCACCAAGAGAGATAGAGATACTAAAATACAGGTATGGGCTTTTTGGCACAAAAGAATGTACACAGAATGAACTTGCTGACAGACTTGGCATAAGCAGAAGTTATGTAAGCAGGATAGAGAAGAAGGCACTCGGAAAGTTAAGGCAGGTGCTTATAGAACGAAAATTAATGTAACAGGAGAAAATGTTGATATTACAATATAGTCAGGAGGACAGGTCATGGAGATTACAGATGCTAAGGTAATAGCTGGGAGATTATCTAAGGTAAGAGATATAATGAAGGCAGAAGGCGTTGATATATATGTAGTCGTAACAGGTGATTATCATATATCAGAGTATGCCGGGGATTACTTTAAGGAAAGAGAATTCATTACAGGATTCACAGGCTCTGCCGGAACTGCGGTAATAACACAGAATGATGCAAGGCTTTTCACTGACGGAAGGTATTTCGTGCAGGCTGAAAAGCAGATAGAGGGGACAGGCTTTTCGCTTATGAGAGTAGGTGCTCCGGGTGTTATGAATGTGGCACAGTACTGCGAGAGTATAGCGAAAGATGGAATGTGCATGGGATTTGATGGAAGAACAATGCCGGCAGAAGAAGGAATTGAACTGTCTGATATATGCAAGAAAGCAGGAGCAGGCTGCAGATATAACTTCGATGCGATAGAGACAATCTATGATGACAGGGCAGAATTCCCACACAGCAAAGTATTCTATCTTGAAAAAGAATATTCGGGTGAAAGCATAATAAGCAAGCTTTCAAGAATAAGAAAGTACATGGATAATAAAAATGCTGATATCCATATCATGGCAACTCTTGACGACATATGCTGGACTTTCAATATAAGGGGATGCGATGTTGAGTGCAATCCGGTAATTATGGCATATTCAGTGATAACTAAGGATAGCGCATACATTTATACTGATAAAGACAGATTCGATGATAAGACACTTGCAATATTAGAAGAAGCAGGCGTGAAGATTCAGCCATATGACAAGCTTTATGATGATATTGCCGGCATGGATGGAACAGTTCTTATAGATAAGAAACGTGTCAACATGCGTATATATAAAGAAGTCATATCTGCGGAAAAAGCCAGTGTGGTGCTGGCTGACAATCCAGCAATGCTTTTTAAGGCAGTAAAGAATGAGACAGAGATAAAGAATCTGTACAGCGCGCATGTTGATGACGGTGTGGCTGTGACTAAGTTCATATTCTGGCTTAAGAAAAATGTAGCATCAGGCAATATAACAGAAGCAAGTGCGGCAGCATATCTTGATAATCTGAGAAGCAATATAAAAGATTACATAGAACTTAGTTTTGACACAATCAGTGCGTATAATGCTAATGCAGCGATGATGCATTACCATGCAGATGAAACCAATGCGGCTGTGTTAAAGCCAGAAGGCATGCTGCTTGTGGATTCAGGCGGACAGTATCTGAGAGGAACAACTGATATTACAAGAACGATAGCACTTGGTCCTGTTACAGATAAGATGAAGATGTATTACACACTTACACTTAAAGGAATGTTAAGCCTTGCCAATGCAAAGTTCTTAAAGGGCTGCAATGGCTTCAGTCTTGATATACTTGCGAGAGCACCACTGTGGAATGTCGGAATGGACTACCGTTGTGGAACAGGACATGGTATAGGATATCTTCTTAATGTGCACGAGAGTCCTAACGGATTCAGATGGAAGCATAATCCGGGAAAGAATGACCTTGCAGTTATTGAAGAGGGCATGGTTACATCAGATGAACCGGGTGTATACATTGAAGGCGAGTTCGGTATAAGAATTGAAAATGAAATTGTATGCCAGAAGGATTTCGACAATGAGTATGGCACATTTTTAAAGTTCGATATGCTTACTGTTGTTCCGATAGATTTAGAGCTTGTAGATGTTAATTATCTTGATGCTGTAGATATTGAGAGACTTAACAGCTATCAGGAAAGAGTATATCAGACGCTTGAACCGTATTTTGATGGAGAAGAAAAGGTTATGTTAAGAGAGGCGACAAGACCAATAGGAGTTTAATATGGAGTTAAAAGAATTTTCACATAAGGGTGAAGCAATTGAGAAGGAGATTAAGAAGGAGTTCCAGTTCATGGGACGTACAATTAAGAAACGCAAGGTTGGACTGCTTATCGCAGCAATCGGAGTGATAGCGGTTATTGTTGTAGCACTTTTTATCCGTTCACAAAGGTTTGATGTATGGAATTATGTCACAATAAGTTATGATGGAGCTAATGGCTATGCAAGTCCGGTATTTACGCTTAATAAGGACAAGCTTTATAAAGAACTTATGGGAAAAAGCAATGATTCTGATAAGTCTTACAATGTTAAAATGCTTATCGCATCTATAGATATATCTTCAGAAGCAGCAGATGTTTCTAATGGTGATACATACAAGGTAAGACTTGAGGCTGACAAGAAATATGAAGATGCTGTCGGAATAAGCATAAGCAGCGGCAATAAGAAGATAAAGGCTTCTGGAATATCCAAAGGAACATCAATTGAATTGTTTGATAAGCTGGATGTTATGTTTACAGGAGTAAGCCCTGAAGCTAATGTTGTTATTACCAACAACTGGGATGATGAGTATCTTGCGAGCCTTACATTCAGTGCAGACAAGACCAATAATATAAGTTATGGTGAATCTGTTAAGATAACATGCAATGCTTCATATGAAGAGATTGCAAGACACGGATTCCTAGCACAGAATATGGAGGCTTCATATAATGCAGACAAGCTTCCGGGATATATAGACGATGTTTCCAAGATAGATAAGAAGGTTATAGAACAGGTTGGCAAAGAAGTGCTTAATACAATTGCTGTTGAAACTGCAGATACAACATTTCATATGCTGTATAAGGCAACAAAGGATACTTCATATCTGTACCACATTAATGAGGAAACAGCCAGTGATGCTAAGATTGTTTCAACATATTTTCTTTCAAGAAAAGGAACTGCCGGTGATAATAATAACTATGTATACATAATTGCACAGGCAACGATATCGGATTCAGAGACAAGTACAACAGTATACTTTGCATTTTCATACAGTAATGCATATGAAAATGTTGATGGCACATTTGACATGAACCACGATAATGAAAGCAAGAGATACATATGCAGCACTGATTATGATGCATTATACAATGAATGTATCGGCAGCAAGAGCGAAAATTATACTATAAAAGAGGTTAAATAGCCGTTTGTATAATGTATTCTGTTGTGATATAATCTATTTATAAATGCGCTAATAGCAGGGGGGATTAGCCTGCGGAAAGAGGTTGAAGGTGAATTACAGAAAGAAAGTTAGATTGGGCGACGTTCTGGTTAAGAAGGGAATAATAGATGAGAACCAGTTACAGACTGCACTTTCAAGACAGAGAGAGCAGGGAAAGATGCTTGGAGAGATGGTTATAGCACTTGGATATGCTAACCAGAGGGATATTAATGAAGCTCTTTGCGACAGTCTGGGAATTGACTTTGTCGATATGCGAGAGACAGAAGTAAGTGATGATATCCTTTCTATGCTTGATGAGAGTATTATGAGAAAATATACTCTTGTTCCATTAGGTGATGCACCAGACAATCCGGGAGCTATAAGAGTTGCGATGGCAGATCCTACTAACATTCTTGCTATGGATGATATCAATATCGTAACTGGAAAGCAGGTTGTTCCTGTTCTTGCCAATGCTTCAGATATCAATGCATTCTTTGATAAAGCATTTGGACAGAAGCAGGCACAGAGTATCGTTGACCTGTATAAGAAGGAACAGGGCGAGACTGTAAGAGAAGAGACTAAGGAAGATAAGGCAAGAAGAGAAGAGATAGAGAATGCTCCTATCGTTCAGCTCATTAACAGTGTTATTGAGCAGGCTGTACGACAGAGAGCTTCCGATATACATATTGAACCAATGGAGAAGGATATCCGTGTAAGATACAGAATTGATGGTAACTTAAGAGAGATTATCCAGTACGATAATACTCTTCTTGGAGCTATCACAACACGTATCAAGATTATGTCAGGAATGGATATCTCTGAGAAGAGAAAACCACAGGATGGACGTATTACAATTACTGTAGATGGACGCGAGTATGATATCCGAGTATCTAACCTTCCTACAGTATATGGCGAGAAGTGTGTTATGCGAATCGCTTCCAAGGAAGGATTCAACATCGATAAATCAAAGCTTGGACTTACACCTGCGGATCTTAAGGTATTTGATGATATCTTAAAGAATCCACATGGAATTATCCTTGTAACAGGACCTACTGGTTCTGGTAAGTCTACAACACTTTATACAGCTTTAAGTGAACTTAATACTGAAGATGTTAATATCATCACTGTTGAAGACCCAGTCGAGGCTAATATTGATGGTATCAATCAGGTTCAGGTTAATAACAAAGCCAACCTTACATTCGCGACTGCCTTAAGATCAATCTTACGACAGGATCCGGATATTATCATGATCGGTGAGATTCGAGATGGTGAAACAGCTGAGATTGCGGTACGAGCTTCTATCACAGGTCACTTGGTTGTTAGTACACTGCATACTAACAGTACAGCAAGTTCTGTTGCCCGTCTTGAAGATATGGGAATTGAGTCATACTTAATTGCTGATTCACTTGTTGGTATTATCGCCCAGCGACTTGTAAGAAAGCTGTGCGACTGCAAGATGCCTAAGGAAGCAACTGCATCAGAGAAGCATATGCTTGGACTTAATCCTGATGAACCATTTACAATATATGAGCCATGTGGCTGTAAGCTGTGTAATGGAACAGGGTACTATGGCCGACTTGGTATATATGAGATTATGAAGATAACTCCACCAATCAAGAGACTTGTATCAAGACATGCCGGAGCAGAAGAGATTAAGAAACAGGCTGTAAGCGAAGGTATGAATACTCTTAAGATGGCTGCTATCAATGCCGTTAAACAGGGAGTTACAACTATAGCTGAGATGGTAAGGGCTACATATGAGGCAGAGGAAGATGACTCACAGCCTAATCCTAATGCAGCTAAAGCGTCAGGTTCAGGTATAGAAGAGATTGAACTTAAACAGATTAATTAATAAACAATACAATGGAACAATATAATGGGGGCAAAAATGTTATTTACAATTGAAGAATTACTAACAATAGCAAAAGAAAAGAAAGCGAGTGATGTCCATGTCACAGTCGGACTTCCGCCAAGAGTCAGAGTAAACGGAGAGCTTGTTGATCTTGATTATCCTAAGATGATGCCAGCTGACTGTGAAGAACTGATTCTGTCTATAATGGATGAAAGGCAGAAGGAGATGTTTAAAGACAGGGGCGAGCTTGATTTCTCTTTCTCGTCCCCTAATATAGGAAGATACAGAGTTAACGTATTCAGACAGAGAGGCTCTGTTGCATGTGCGATGCGAGTTGTAGGAACAGTTATTCCTAAGCCGGAAAGTCTGGGCGTTCCTAAGTCAGTAGTAGAATTATACGCTAAGAAGAGAGGTCTTGTCCTTGTAACAGGTCCTACAGGTTCTGGTAAGTCTACAACACTTGCTTCTCTGATTGACAGAATTAATGACAACCGTAATGCTCATGTAATTACACTGGAAGATCCAATTGAGTACCTTCATACACACAGAAAGGCCATGATTAACCAGAGAGAAATCGGACTTGATACACATTCATACGCAGATGCTTTAAGAGCAGCACTCCGAGAAGATCCTGATGTTATTCTTGTAGGAGAGATGCGAGACTTAGAGACTATCTCAACTGCTATAACGGCAGCAGAGACAGGCCACCTTGTATTCTCGACACTGCATACAATTGGTGCGGCTGCAACAATTGACCGTATCATCGATGTATTCCCTCCACATCAGCAGCAGCAGATAAGAATCCAGCTTGCCGTAGTACTTGAAGCTGTTATATCACAGCAGCTTATCCCAACAGCCGATAAGCATGGACGAGTAGCTGCATTTGAGGTAATGCACGGAACAATTCCAATCAAGAATCTCATCCGTGAGGCTAAGACATACCAGATATCAAGTGTCCTCCAGACAGCAAGAAAAGAAGGAATGCTTTCAATGGACGACGCCCTGCTTGACCTCTACAACAAAGGTCTTATTGATGCAGAGAATGCTATCGGATATGCACAGGATGTTAATTATGTATCTAAGAGAGTTAATCAGTTTTTCTAAGGAAGTTAATTTTGAGGAAGTTAATCATATTTTCTGAGGGTGAGATATGCAGATAGGAGAGAGAATATATAAATATCTTGAAGAGAGAGGAATGTCTCAGGCAGAATTCGTCAGTAAAACAGGAATTTCACAGAGCACAGTAAGCGATTGGAAAAGAAAAGGAAACAATCCATCAGCAGACAAGATAATGGTGATATGTGACGTTCTTGGAATTACGCCATACGAACTTCTGACAGGCACAGAGAGCAGGAACAATTCACGCAGACAGTTAGATTATGTAGCCATTGATAAAGACTCCAAGGAATATATGCTGATAGAGACATATCAGGAGCTAAGTGATAACGGCAAACAGAGGCTGGAAGGATATATTGATTCTTTAAGAAAAGCTGAAGAATGATGGAGAATAATAATAGAATTGTAAGTGACTGAACAATTCTATTAAACATAACTGAATAAAAGAGAGTTGGAAGATGGAAAGCAATGCTGGCGCTGATGCGCTGGCGTTGCTTTTTTTGCGTGGGTGGGGAGGTGTGTGGGCTGGGGCGTTGCTTGATGGATTGGACTTTGAGGTGGCGGAGAGGAGTGTGGAAGTCCAAAAGGAGTGAGAAAACGTGGCGGATTGGACTTGGAGGTAGTGGAGAGATGCGTGGAAGTCCAAAAGGAGTGAAAAAACGTGGCGGATTGGACTTGGAGGTGGAGGGGAGGAGCGTGGAAGTCCAAAGGGGACGAGAAGAGGAGCTGGATTGGACTTGGGAGTGGAGGGGAGAAGCGTGGAAGTCCAAAAGGAGTATATACAGGGCTGTTAATTATAATACGCAATATCGTAATTACGGTATTGACGAGAAACTATATTGATTGTATACTAAAGAGG
>CAVBPJ010000070.1:0-13013 GCA_963597265.1 Evtepia sp.
ATGCAAAAGTCTCAGAATATTATTTCTTATTAAGTTCTACAGTACTGTCACCATCGTTTAAAGAAAGCACATCTTTCTTGATTGTGTATGTGTACTCATCTGTTTCTTCCGTTCCCAGAAAACTGATTGTTATGCTAAGCTTTCCATCCTTCGCCTCGTACGAAGTAATTGGAACACTTATCTGACCTATCTGCTGTGTTCCTGTTCCATCAGAATTGAAAGTGTATGTATAATCATCACCTTCCCATGTTCCAACAACAGATGCCTCCTTGCCACATCCTGTAAATGCAGCAACAACCGCAACCATCATAACGAGAACGCTTATTCTTTTCAGTAATTTCATATAACCTCCACTATATATTAATTGTTTTTACTGCTTCAACCACTTTTCCAAACTCCATACCGTGAGAAGCCTTTATGAGTATGTTATCACCTTTCTTAAGTATCTGTCCAATACATTTTAACATATCATCTCTTGTTGCATAATCATGAACTTCGCATCCATGCGCATTATAATTAGCCTCAATATAAGCTCTTGTTCCATCTGCTATCTGCGCTGCAAGGTCGCCTGCTGTTATAAGCACATCAATATCCTTAGTTCCAAGATACATTCCTACATCGTAATGCATCTGTTTTTCATTCTCGCCAAGCTCAAACATGCTTCCAAGAATAGCAACTTTTCTTCCGATTGCTGTATCAAGAACATCAAGAGATGCCTTCATCGAAACCGGATTGGCATTGTAACAGTCATCAATTATTGTCAAGCCATTTTCTTTAATTATATTGTTTCGTCCGGCAATTGTCTTTAAATTCTTCACTCCACGCTCAATTTCAAGAGATGAAAGTCCAAGTACTGAACCGACGAGTGCTGCTGCCATCGCATTATATACCATATGATGTCCCGGTACCGGTACAGTCAGGTCAAATGTAGAATAGTTATCTGCTGTTTTGATTCCATGAATTGTAAAGCTTGTTCCATCAAGTCCAAGGCTCTTGATATTATCTGCATATACACCGTCCTTATTGCTTATTCCAAACACAAGCGGACGCTTGCCATTAACCTGGCTGATTGTTGATAATTTGTCATCATCTCCGTTAAGAATAACAATTCCATCCGGATTCATATGATTAAATATCTCTGTCTTAGCCTTAAGAATTCCATCTCTTGTTCCAAGATTCTCAAGATGGCAAAGACCAATATTGGTGATAACACATATGTCAGGCTGTGCAATCTTAGATAATCTGTCCATCTCGCCGAAATCACTGATTCCCATCTCAAGAACAGCAACCTCATCCTCTTCTGTAAGTCTGAAAACAGTAAGTGGAAGACCAATCTCATTATTGAAATTACCAAGTGTCTTTAATACTCTGTATTTCTCAGAAAGAACAGAGCTTATTGTTTCCTTGGTACTTGTTTTGCCGACACTTCCTGTAATTCCGACAACCTTTACATCAAGATTGTTTCTGTAAAGTAGAGCAAGATCTTTCAATGCCTGAAGGCTTGATTCAACCTGAATATACGAATGTTCTTCACCTGGCAGCTCTTTCTCAGATATAACGCATGCCGCACCCTTCTCAAAGCACTGGCTTATGAAATCATGTCCATCGCTTCTCTCGCCTTTAATGGCAATAAAAAGCCCGCCCTCAGTTACCTTTCTGCTGTCAATTGTAATGGCAGTAATCTCTTTGTCATAATCTTCTCCATTGCCATGATATATGCCGTTAACAGCTTCTGTCATGGCTCTTAAGGTCATTCCCTTCATAACACAATATCCTCAATTCTTTTCTTAGGCACATGATGTACCTGATTCTCATCTCTGTAATACTTGATATCTCCATCCGCAGGAATATTCTCAAGTACCACTTCTTCTTTAGGATAGCCAAATGCAATTACATACACTATCTTTAAATCAGACGGTATATTTAACTGAGCCTTTAACTCATCTCTTTTAACATTGCCAAAGAAGCATCCGCCAAAACCGGCTTCTGTTGCTGCAAGAAGCATTGTCTGTCCGACAATTCCTGCATCAACTTCATCATTAACATTATCAGGACATGTTATAACAATATATCCTGTTGGCTTCTCACCCTCAGATGGTCCGTCCCAGTCCTTTAAATATCCTGCAAATCCTAATAGTCTGAAAACTTTCTCATTCTCTTCTTCATCACACACAATTCTATACTTAAATGGCTGTCTGTTAGCTGCTGACGGAGTAAGTCTCGCAGTCTCAACCAGCTCCATAAGCTGCTGTTTTGTCAGTTTCTTATCCTGATAAAATCTCCTGTATGATCTGTTTTTCTTAACAAGTTCCTTAATCATAACTTAACTAACCTCATTATCTATTCATACTTTGCGAGAGATATCTCGATAATCTTCTCTGTAAGTTCATCGTATGATATGCCTACTGCCGCTGCTTCCTGAGGGATAAGGCTTGTGTCTGTCATTCCCGGAAGTGTATTAATCTCGAGACAGAATATATTATTATTCTTGTCAAGAAGCTCATCAACTCTTGCGTATGTTGTAACTCCTGCTGCCTGACAGCATTTTTCTGCCCAGAACTGCATCTGGCTTGCAATATCTTCTGGAATATTGGCTGGGCATGTCTCTTTAGTAGAACCAGCCTTATACTTGTTCTTGTAATCATAGAAGCCTTCAAGTGGCTCAATCTCAATTACAGGAAGTGCCTTTCCATCAAGTACTGCAACTGAGAATTCCCTGCCGTCAACGAATTCTTCAACTAGTACTGTATCCTCATAAGAAAATGCTTCATTAAGTGCATCTTCAAACTCTTTCTCGTTATGTGCTATTGAAACACCAACGCTTGAACCACCACAGCATGGCTTAACAACACATGGGAATGGAACATACTCAATCTTGTGTCCCTTATGTAATGTCACACCCTTAGGCATAGGAATTCCCTCTGGTACAAGTACCTTTTTGGCAAGTTCCTTGCTCATTGATATAGCACTGCTTAAGTAATCTGTACCTGTATATCTGATTCCTAACAGGTCAAATGTAGCCTGAACCTTACCATCTTCGCCATTGCTTCCATGAAGTCCCATGAATACCATGTCTGCTTCTTTACACAATTCTAATACATTAGGACCGAAAAAGCTTTCTCTTGCCTCTGTTCTTCTCTCAACCTCTGCTGGAATGTCTGCTGTTTTCTTCTTTAAATTGTCAGACAGTTCTCCCAAATCATTCTTTTCTGTAAAAAATGTCTTAGCTTCATTGTCGTCAACACCTAAGAAGATATCAAGCATATTTGCTTCATGTCCGTTTCTTCTAAGGCTCTCACACACTCTGTATCCTGTAACTAATGAAACATCTCTTTCTGTACTTGTTCCACCTGCTAAAACTACTATTCTCATAATTTCTCCTTTTTTCATTAACTTTTCCACAATATCCACAACATTATCCACATTTTTTGTTAATTCTAAAAATTAAGTGAAATTGTCAGATAATTGTAATATATTTGTATAATTCACATATTCTTATGTAGAATCTGTGTAAATTATTACGGTCTCAAATGACTTCCTTCATACTTTGTATGAGCCAGTAAAACCTTTCTTAAAGAATCAATTCTTCCAGAAAGTTCGCCTTCTGGAACAACTATCTCCAGTGATTCAGCCATAATATCTATCATTGGATTAGTGAATTTGCTCTTATATCTTATAAGGACATCCAGTTTTTCCTCATATCCTCTTGCATCCAGAAACTTGTCAAGTACGCTGTCCTCTGCAGCAACCGGCTGAACCTGTGAGTTATCCACATTCCCTTCTTTTAATGTGTATGCTTCATCAATTCTATTGTCTGAATTGACTTTAACTGCCTGCGAATTGTCAGACTGTAAATTGTCAGATATCTCATTCATTGTCAATGGGTCAACCTGCTCAAATCTATACTTCTGTGTTACATCCGGATATTTCACATGATCCACTTCACTCATGAACATATCATATGGCCTTACATACACAGCATATTCACCATACATAGCCTGATATACCACCATTTTCTCTTTGGTTTCTGAATGATACGCAACACATTTTACCTGATATAGCTTATTCTTAAAATGCTTATAAAATCCGCCTGGTACTAACTGTCTTTCCATCAGTAAACCTCCCTCCAAAAATATACTGTTATTTTATCGCACATAGCTGTCTCTTACAACATTTTTTGGACACTTTGCTAATTGTTTTACACTTTAATAAGTTGTCTGAGAGTGGTAAAATATATTATATTTTGTATAAAGGAGATTATTATGAGACAGATTGATTTACATGTTCATTCTACATGCTCTGACGGAACGGATTCTCCTGCTGTTCTGGTTGATAAGGCTGTTGAAAAGGGACTTGCTGCATTTGCACTTACTGACCATGACACCACCAAAGGAGTTAAGGAAGCTCTTTTAGCATGTGAAAATGTTAATAACAATGGTTATGCACTCGAGGTTATTCCCGGAGTTGAGATAAGCACTAATTTTGAGAATACTGAGATACATGTTGTCGGGCTTTTTATAGATTATAACGACAATGAATTCAATACATTTCTTAATAAGCAGTTAAGTTCAAGAGATGAAAGAAATAAGCAGGTATGTGAGCGTTTTCAGAATATTGGAATTAATATTACATATGAAGATATGATAAAGACTTATGGCGACGCTGTAATTACAAGAGCTCATTTTGCAGACAGGCTTGTTGCAATTGGAGCTGTTGGAGACAGAAATGAAGCATTTGACAGATATTTAGGTCAGGGAAAGCCTTGTTTTGTGCCAAGAGCCAAAGTTGATCCTGCAGAAGCTATTGACAGAATTCACAAAGCCGGTGGTATTGCAATCTTAGCCCACCCGATTCTATATCATCTTGGCAAAGCCCAGATGAACAAGCTGCTTGACCATATATGTTCTGCCGGACTTGATGGAATTGAAGCTATATATTCAACTTACAAGATGGGTGATGAATTATCAATCAGAAGAATTGCTTCTGAAAGAAATCTTCTGATATCCGGCGGTTCTGATTATCATGGTAAGAACAAGCCCCATATCCAGCTTGGAACCGGTATGGGACATTTATTCGTTCCTTATGAGCTGCTTGATAAGATGAGAGACTATATGGGATAATAAAAAATGAGCCACATTCGCTCTTGAATGTGACTCATTTTTATTACCTATGATTTAATATCTACTTTTCATCAACCACCTGAAAAATAAAAAACTTCAGATAATAGCTCTCCTGCGCCTCCCAAAGTATTGGGTGATCAGGTGACTGTGTCCTGAATTCGACCTGACGGAGTCTCTTATGTACTGCCTTGGCAGCCTCTTTAATAGTCTTGGTAAGAAGCTCCTGTGTCATGAAGTGTGAGCATGAGCAGCTTGCAAGATATCCGCCGTCTTTGACAAGCTTAAGTCCCTTCATGTTGATTTCCCTGTAGCCTTTGATTGCGTTCTTTGTAGCTTCCCTTGACTTGGTGAATGCCGGTGGGTCAAGAATTACAACATCGTACTTTTCTCCTGCTTCGTTAAGCTTTGGCAGCTCGTCCAATACATTTGCACATTTAAAATGTACTGTATCCTCAAGTCCGTTGAGCTTTGCGTTAGCTCTTGCCTGCTCAACAGCGAATTCAGATATATCAAGACCTGTAACTTCCTTAGCGCCTGCAATTCCTGCATTTAATGCAAATGTTCCCATATGTGTGAAGCAGTCTAACACTCTCTTATCCTTGCACAGCTTCTGCATTGCAAGTCTGTTGTACTTCTGGTCAAGGAAGAAACCTGTCTTCTGTCCATTCACAACGTCTATCATGTAGTGGACACCATTCTCAACGATCTCAACATTAGTGTCAAATTCATCACCAATAAAGCCCTTTACTCTCTCCATTCCTTCAAGAGTACGGACCTTGGCATCACTTCTTTCATATACACCACGGATTTCGATACCTTTTTCATGAAGGATTTCCTTCACTTTCTCGACAATAAGTGACTTAAATCTGTCAATTCCTAAAGCAAGCGATTCCACAACAAGCACATCTGAATATTTATCTATAACAAGTCCCGGCAGGAAATCAGCCTCTCCGAATATAAGACGGCAGGCAGAGGTATCAACTGTGTCAAATCTGTATTCAACCGCTGCCCTTACTCTCTCCTCAATAAATGCCTCATCAACAACATCTGTATGTCTGCTCAGCATTCTTACTGTAATCTTAGACTTTCTGTTAATGAATCCGATTCCCATAAAATAATCATCAAAATCAAGTACTCTGACAAGATGTCCATCGATAATTCCATCAGACATCCATTCAATTTCATTATCATATACCCAGGCACCGCCTGCTTTTAACGTTCTTCCTTCACCTTTTCTTAATCGTATCTGTCCGCATACGCTGAATAAATCTTCCATTTTGTTCCTTCCTGCCAGATATTTCTGACATTTATCATAAATAATATATTAGTCCGATGCAGTATTGCCAAGAAAATAAAACATGCACACACCAGCAACCGCAATCAGAAGTGAAACCAGCTTAATCCATGAAAATGCTGTCTTCTCGCTCCCAAACAGTCCGAAAAGTCCAAGCAGATATGACACAATTATCTGTGCAACAACAATTGTAACCTCCGCTTTCGCAATTCCAAGACCGCTTATACTCTTAATAACTGTAAATGTGATAAAAGCACCTATTACACCTCCAAGAAGCGTAATCTTGTTATCAACCTTAAACAGCTTAATGATGTCAGGTCTTCCATCAATCACCCACATAATCGCACAAGTAGCCAGCGCTGTCAACTGCACAAACATTGCCGTGACCCACACACTGCTTGCTTTCGTAACATTTGTATTAAACGCGCCCTGTAAACTCATAAGAGCACCCGATATTATTGCAATCAAAAATCCTGCCATTAACTAACCTCCTAATTAATCTGCATAGAATAATTATTAGTTAATAGCAGGATATTTATTCATAATTTAATTACTGCTCTGTGAACTGCTTTCATTATTGTTATTAGTCATCTTCTGTATAGTCGCTGCAAATGTGCTGTAAGCCGAATCAACACTGACCCCGTCATATACCTGATGAAGCATAATCTCATATCTCATGTACACTTCTCCGACTCCGATATATTTGGCTTTAACAACCGAATCAGAATAAATCTTGTGTAACTGCTGGTAGCTCTCGGCTCTCTTAACCTTTAAATCACCTCTGGCACAGCTTTTCTTAGCCATAGTTCCAAGATAATCTGCATAATCATAAGATATTGCTCTCGCAACAGCCTTAGATGCATCTACGTTCTTAGTATATGGATTAACAACTGCCATTGTTGTCACAGACATTGCTCTTGAATCAAGGTCATCACCCATTGATGGATATTCACATATTCCATAATCTACATCTGTAACATTAATCTCTGCAAGACTATCCGCATCAAGCACTGTATACAGCATATTGCCTGTAGAAAACAGATCTGCACATTCTTTAAGAGTGACTGTATCTCTGTCTATTCCAAATGCGTCCTTTAACTGTGCGTATTTCGTAAGAACTTTCTTTATCTTATCCTCATCAAGTGATACATCCCTGCTATCTTCAGCATTCGCTCCACCTACATTAATATAAGCACCAGCTGCAGCATAATTAAGAAACATTGAATCCGGATTCCACTGGAAAACCATTGAGACATCCTGATTCTCATCTGTAATCTGGTAATTATCACTTATATTACGAATCTGGTCTATAGTATCAACTGCTTCTGCATATTTCTTGTTATATACAAGAAATGAAGTGTTGAACGAAACCGGATAACCATATAACTTACCACCATATGAACATGCTGTCATTGCAGCCTTTCCATACACATCTTCATTATAGACTTCCGGATACATATCATTCTCAGATGTAAGTCCTGAAAGATAAGCTTTCTCAATCTCCTCAGATGTCAGGAAATATATGTCACATGCATTGTTATTTCTTACTGATTCATCATATATATAATTAATATATGAATCAGCCTCAATATATACTGGATTAATAGTTACCAGTTCATTGGACTGCTTAAACTGTTTAGCTACGAATTCAAGATATGACCCGTATGAACTGTCATTATACCAGATATTAATTGTAATAGGTCCACTAAGATTAAGGTCTCTGGCAGCCCGTGTTCTGTCATCTTTATTACCACAGCCTGCTAAGACAGTCAGCATGGTAACAATCAGCATCATACTGATAAATCTTCTTAATTTCATAAAGTAAACTCCTGATTCTAGAAGGATTTCTTAAGCTTAGCTATGCATTCATCTACATCTGCCTTAGTAATTACAAGTGGTGGAACAAATCTTATAACATTAGTTCCTGCTGAGAACAGAATAAGTCCGTTATCAAGTGCTCTGGCAATTACGTCCTTAGGGTTAACTGATAATTCAAGCCCCTGCATAAGTCCCATTCCTCGTCTCTCGACAACAACATCTACTGTTTCTACAAGCTCATCAAGCTTTTCTTCAAAGTAAGCAGACACTTCCTTAACATTGTCTAATACATGCTGCTTCTCGAAAAGTTCGAATACCTTGGTAGCTGCTGCACATGCAAGTGGATTACCACCATATGTTGTACCGTGGTCTCCTGGAACTAATGCTTTCGCAACTTCTTCTGTTGCTGCAAATGCGCCTACAGGAACGCCACATCCAAGTGCCTTTGCCACTGTAAGAATATCAGGCTTGACACCATACTGCTGGAATGCGAACATGCTTCCTGTTCTTCCCATTCCGCACTGAATCTCATCAAGTATAAGAAGGATTCCCTTCTCATCGCATAACTTTCTTACACCTTCAATAAATTCTTTAGTAGCAGGATAAATTCCGCCTTCACCCTGTACTGTTTCAAATATTATAGCACATGTTTTATCATTAACAAGTTTCTTTACGCTGTCAAGGTCGTTATACTGTGCAAACTTAATTCCAGGTATCATAGGTCCGAATGCTTCCTGATAATGCTTATTACCAGTTACTGCAAGCGCTCCCATACTTCTTCCATGGAATGAATGCTGCATTGCAATAATCTCTGCATCAGCCTTTCCATTCTTAACATAGTAATATTTCTTTGCAAGCTTAACTGCACCTTCAATAGCTTCTGTACCACTGTTAGTAAAGAATACTCTGTCCATTCCTGAAGCCTGTGTAAGAGCTTTAGCAGCCTCCACTGCAGGTTCATTGTAGAAATAATTAGATGTATGGATAAGCTTATCAATCTGTGCCTTTAACGCATCATTATATTCCTTATTGTTATAACCAAGAGCAAATACTGCTATACCTGCTCCAAAATCAAGGTATTCCTTACCATCTGTATCATAAAGTCTTACTCCGTCACCCTTATCAAGTACTATCTGGTAACGGTTGTATGTATGAATCAGCTTTTCTTCTGCTGTTTCTATAATCTGCTGTGTATTCATGATTACTCTCGCTTTCCTATTATTATAAGCACACATATTACATGCGCTAATAATTAATTATACGCGCTAATCTTCCGGTTAGCAATTATTTATCTGAATCAAAGAATTTTTCTGCATCATCTGAAAGAATAGCTGTACCAACACCCTTGTTAGTAAATATTTCAAGAAGAAGGCAGTGTGGAATTCTTCCATCAAGAATATGTACTCTTGATACACCATGCTCAATAGCATCAATACAGTTATTAAGCTTAGGAAGCATACCGCCTCCGATTGTTCCACTCTCTAAAAGTTCTCTTGCTTCTGAAGTAGAAAGCTCTGATATAAGTGAATCCTTATCATCAAAATCCTTGTATACACCCTCAATATCTGTTAAGAACGCAAGCTTCTCAGCATTGACAGCTCTTGCAATTGCACATGCTGCATCATCAGCATTAATATTGTATGCATGGAAATCGTCATCATATCCAATAGGACATATAACTGGTAAGAAATCATCCTTAAGTAATGAATCTATAAGTGTTGTATCAACATCTGTTACTTCACCAACATAACCTATATCCTCGCCCTTAGAGTACTTCTTCTCAACCTTTAACATGCCGCCATCTTTACCGCTGATACCACATGCCTTAACTCCAAGCTGCTCAATCATTGACACAAGGCTCTTATTAACCTTATTAAGAACCATCTCGGCAATCTCCATAGTTGGCTCGTCTGTAACTCTGAGACCATTCTTAAATTCAGGTGTCATGCCTGACTTTTCAACCCATTTGCTGATTTCCTTACCGCCACCATGAACGATAATAGGCTTAAAACCAACGAGTTTAAGAAGAACTACATCCTGAATAACTTTTCTTTTAAGTTCTTCGTCTACCATGGCACTTCCGCCGTACTTAACTACAATTATCTTTCTGTTAAACTTCTGAATATAAGGAAGTGCTTCAACAAGCACCTGTGCCTTCATAAGTTCCTCTGTCATATCTTTTGCGCTCATAATAATCTCCATTTCATATTTATTCAGATATCTATTTGCTTTATAAATGCTGTGTCCGATTAACTTCTGTAATCAGCATTTATCTTGACATAATCAAATGTAAGGTCACAGCCCCATGCTGTAGCGCTTGCATCTCCCTGCTTAACATCAGCAATAGCAATTACAGGATTCTGTGAAAGTATTTCTGTTGCTTTCTCCTCGCTGTAATCTGTAGCTGTTCCGTCTTTAACAATCTGAAGCTCACCTGCTGAACTCTTAAAGAAGATATCAACCTTCTCAGGGTCAAAGTCAGCACCAGAATATCCCATTGCGCAGAGGATTCTTCCCCAGTTAGCGTCATGTCCGAATATTGCTGCCTTAGTAAGGCTTGATGTAACAATTGACTTGGCAAGTGTCTTGGCTTCTGCCTTAGTTGTGGCACCCTTTACCTGAACCTCGAAAAGACATGTACAGCCTTCGCCGTCTCCAGCAATCATCTTGGAAAGCTCTGTAAATACATAACTTAAGCCTTCATAGAATGCATCATAATCAGCGCCTTCTTCTGTAATCTTTTTATTACCAGCCATTCCGTTAGCGAGAACAAGAGCTGTATCGTTAGTAGATGTATCTCCATCAACTGATATCATGTTAAATGAATCATCAACAATTGCACTTGTCATCTTCTGAAGAAGTGCCTTGTCGATATCACAGTCTGTAGTTATGTAGCAGAGCATTGTTGCCATGTTAGGGTGAATCATTCCTGCACCCTTGCACATACCACCGATTGTTACTTTAGTACCTGCAACTTCTACTTCTACAGCAACCTGCTTGCTTCTTGTATCTGTAGTCATAATTGCCTCTGCTGCCTGTGTTCCCGCTTCTAATGAATCATCAAGCATTGGGGCAAGCTTTTCAATTCCTGCACAGATTCTGTCAACAGGAAGCTGCATTCCGATAACACCTGTTGAACCGATAAGTACTGCATTCTCTGGTACATTAAGCACCTTTGCAACTGCCTTTGCTTCCTCTGCGCATGCATTATCTCCTTCAACACCTGTACATGCGTTGGCAACACCGCTGTTTACAACTACAGCCTGTGCAAAATCTTCATTATATACAATGTTTCTGTCCCATTTAACAGGAGCTGCAAATACTTTGTTAGTTGTAAATGTTCCTGCTGTAACACATGGCTTCTCGCTGTATACAAGTGCCATATCTTTCTTTCCGTTTTTATATTTAATCTGTGCTTCACATCCGGCAGCCTTGAATCCCTTAGCTGCTGTAACACCGCCATTAATTATATTCATAATATCCTCCTATTGTACCATCACACATATTCTGTCATTGCTCATATTTTGTCGTGTAAATTCTGAACTTACACTACATTTATTATGGGAACATTGGTGCGATCTGTAAACCTTCGTTCTCTGGAAGTCCGAAAAGAAGATTCATATTCTGTACTGCCTGACCTGCTGCACCCTTAACAAGATTATCAATTGCGCCCATCATTATAAGTCTGTTAGTTCTTGGCTCAATCTTAAATCCAATATCAACAAAGTTGCTTCCCTCAACCCAGCGTGTTTCAGGGCATACATCTTTAGGAAGTACTCTCACGAAATATTCCTTATCATAGTACTTGTCATATACTGCCTTGACATCTTCATATGTAACATCTTTAGCAAGGTTAGCGTATGCTGTTACAAGAATTCCTCTGTTCATTGGAACCAAATGTGGTGTGAAGATAAGCTTTAAATCATCTCTTCCACATGCATATCCCAACTGTTCCTCAATCTCAGGTGTGTGTCTGTGAGTACCAACACCGTAAGCTTTCATGCTTTCATTAACTTCACAGAAAAGGTTGGCAACCTTAGCACCACGTCCTGCACCTGAAGTTCCGCTCTTGGCATCAATTATAATTGTGTCCGGATTAATTATTCCTTCCTTAACCATTGGGTAAAGTGTAAGAATTGATGTTGTTGTATAACATCCTGGGTTAGCAATGATTCTTGTATCTTTGCTTACCTTATCTCTGTTAATCTCACATAATCCATAAACAGCTTCATCTATATACTGTGGTGCTTTATGCTCAAGCTTATACCACTGCTCATATACATTAACATCTTTAAGTCTGAAATCAGCACTCAGATCAATAATCTTAGTCTTTGAAAGTATCTCATCATTAACAAGTGATGCACATAAGCCCTGTGGTGTTGCTGTAAATATAACATCAACCTCATTAGCAAGCTGTTCCATATTGTCGTCCATACATTTTGCATCTACAAGCTTAAACATGTTTCTATATACATCTGAATAATTCTGATCTATGTAACTTCTCGAACCGAGCCATACAATCTCTGCGTCCTTATGTCCTAATAATAATCTGACAAGCTCGTTACCTGCGTAACCTGTCGCACCGATAATACCTACTTTAATCATAACTCCTCCTTGTGGCTCTCTCTTTTGCGAAGCAAAATGCATATATTCAGCATTTATGCATAAAATAACGCAAAATGTAAATTGATAACCTACATTATAGCAACTTTTTTTCTTATGTAAAGGATATTTTAAAGAAAATTTATATTTATACATTTTTATTGCATATTCGTGTATAA
>CAVBPJ010000071.1:0-12973 GCA_963597265.1 Evtepia sp.
GATTATTTTAATTAAATCTTATATTATACATTTAAGAAATGAGTTTTTTGTCGTGTACAGCATTATTGCTCAAGCGGGTAGCTCGTTTCTTTTTTATTTTCACCAATTCTACAACATATAAAAAAACAGCACCCCGGCAGTACCCATCTACTGCCGAAGTGCTATCCAACCAAATCAATTATTCCATTAAACTCTACCCAAATATACTCATCAGATTAGCCACAACCAGGCCGCCGCCGGTTCCGATGACATAGCCGAGCAGCGCCATCATGATACCAACTGGTACGAGGGCATTTGAGTATGCGCCAGCGAGAACCGGTGCTGTTGCTGTTCCGCCGATGTTGGCGAGGGAAGCAACACAGCATGTGAAGATGTCGAGTTTCAATATCTTCGCAAGTGCAATCATGATTGCTACATGGATAAGGAGGATTACGAATCCTGCGAGAAGCCATATTGGGGCATTGCCGACTGCTCCGAGGTCTGCTCTTGAGGCAATTAAGGCAATAACTATATAAAGCATTACATTTGAAATCTCCTCAGTTCCTTTAATCTTGCCAAATGGTGTCAGTGCAAATAAGATTCCAAGCACTGATACGATAAGGACTGTCCATGTTGCGCTGTCAAAGAATGATAAATGTGCATTAATCATGCTGCCAAGTTCCATTGAAACTGCAGATACTAAAAGTCCTGCGCCGAGCAGAAGAATGATGTTCTGCCATACGAGCGGCTTTGTGTTGGCTTTTGCCTCCTCTTCGAGTGCTGCGCCAACGCCATCGATTACGCTTGTGTCTGCCTTTGTCCATTTGTTGAACTTCTCGTGATTTCCGATTGCCCACAGAAGGAACATTACATAAAGTGTCGCGCAGATTGAGTCCATAACAAGAGCATAAGCCATTGTTGCTTCGTCAACGTCAAGCGCTGCCTGGATTGCGAGCATGTTTCCGCCGCCACCCATCCAGCTTCCGCACAGCGCGCCAAGCGCTTTCCATGAGCCTGCGCCTAAGAGCTGGTGGAATATCGCATATGAAACGAAGAATCCGAGTCCGATTGACAATGTTGCTGCAAAGAAACCGATAAGCATTTTAGGTCCAAGCTTGATGATTTTCTTCAAATCACAGCGAAGCAGCATTATAAAAAGCATCGCATATAATATAGGGTTCTTGACTGATTTGTACACAGCGCTTGTTGCACTAAGGTCCCACACTTTCATTGTGCACAGGAGCATCAGCCCCAGGTATATAAGTACAATCGGCGGTGCAAAATTAAAGAACACCTGCGCCTTTTTTCCTTTAAAAATCTTAGGTAGATTTACTAATACTGCAGCTGCAAATATAAGTGCCGCAAGGTATAAAAATCCATCTTTTATCATGTATTACTTCTCCTTATGGTTAATATATAGCATATTCTGCCCATTTTTCTGTTGTATATTACATTTCTTTAAGTATCGCCAGCAGATACTCCCAAGTCCTCTCCACTGAAGCCACGTCCATACACTCATCAGGCGTATGCACACTTTCAAGTGTCGGTCCAAATGATATCATATCTACTCCCGGCATTTTGCCAGCAAGTATGCCGCATTCGAGTCCGGCGTGGATTGAGGTCACTTCCGGTTCGTGGCCGTACACATTTGCAAAGCTCTCAACGCATATCTTTCTTAACTGCGAATCACTCTTGTATTCCCACGCAGGATAGTCCGACATTGTGACTACTTTTCCTGACAAATGTTTTACAAATGCGATGACTCTCTCAAGCAATAATTTCTTTCCAGCCGCTGTATTGCTTCTTATAAGATATTTGTATACAAGCTTGTCTGTGTCGAGGTATGCAGTTCCCAGATTGAGTGATGTCTGCACCATGCCCTTAATTTCCTGACTCATTTTGTACACACCATCAGGACTTAACTGGAGGGCATATATTACATTTGCAGTACTCTTGGAATCGAGGACTTTGTCTGCCGTAATGTCTGTGTAGCCAACCTCAATCTTAGCATGCGGCTCTGACGCACTGATTTCCTGCTGCCACACAGCCGCACTCTCTTTAATGCTTTGTTCAAATGTTGTGGCATCGCAGCTTCTGACACTTACAACCGCCTTCGCTTCTTTCGGAATTGCATTTTCCTTGCCACCACCTGAAAGCGACACAAGACGGAAATCTGCTGCCCCGCTGGCATGCGAAAGAAGTGACGCAAGTAATCTTATCGCGTTAGTGTGCTGTTTGTGAATCTCAACGCCAGAATGTCCGCCGGCAAGCCCGCTTATCTTAACCTCGAAGCAGGCTGAACCGCTCTGCAGGCTTCCCGCATTATCCGGTGCACCATCATTCTGCGAACCTCCCGCAGCATCCGACTCGCTATCATTCTGCACATCACCTGACACCCAGCCAGCAGCCTCCTCATACTCAACCGGAATATCGCACTCAGCTCTCACACCACCGGCACAGCTTACATACAATATTTCCTCTGTCTCAGAGTCAATATTGATAAGTCTCTTTGCTGTAAGGTCAGAAGTATCAAGGTCTCTTGCGCCAAGCATTCCAATCTCTTCATCACTCGTAAGCACCGCCTGTATAGGAGGGTGTGCAATCGTATCAGATGCAAGCACTGCCAGTATAAATGCAACTGCAATTCCATCATCAGCACCAAGAGTCGTACCGTCAGCCCACACTGTCTTTCCATCAGTGCAAGCCTTAATGCTCTGCACACTCATGTCAATATCGCAGTCCGGCTCTTTCTCACACACCATATCAAGATGTCCCTGCAAAATCACAGGCTCACAGTCCTCATATCCAGAAGAACCCGCCTTAAATATAACAACATTATCAGCCTCATCCTTCCTAGCCTTAAGCCCATGCTCCTCAGCAAACTCCATACAATAATCCGCAATCATCCCAGTATTCCCAGAACCATGCGGAATAGAGCATATTTTTTCAAAATAAGAAAACACCTCACTAGGAGTTAATTCGTTTAAATTCATAAAAAGCCTCCTAAATCAAATAAATATAAGAAAACTCTCAGCTCACATATCTTTCAAAACCCTCATATTCCCCCAATAATAAATCCCTGAGAACACATCACACCACCTCAGCACCTGGAGTGAAACGACAGGTGCGTCCGTCTACCACACCTGCCCCCAACACACACCGCGTAAATAAAATCACATTACCAATCCGGCATATGTAACCTCTGCGGCTGAGGCAGTACGGGGTGTACGCCTGAGTCTGGCAAGCTGTGCAGAAGTTAATGCCGCCAGATGCAAAAGTTCAGGGTGCGAAAGCTCGTTCAAGCGAAGCGCGTTTGCTTTCGCACCCTGTAAAAAACTCTGCAGATGGCGGCATTTACTACTGCTAAGCGAAGACAGTCCGAAGGTGTACACCCTGTACTGCCCCAGCCGCAGACCGGTCTACACACACCATACTTTTAATTCACATGCAGCACCTCATGGGCCCTATGTGACAACGGTTTCTCAAAATACTCCTCATAGCACTGCTTAACTGATGGATTCTCATGTGAGAATCTGAGATTATCGCGCTTATCAAGTCCGTAAAGCACATGACGGCGCTCCTCAACCATTTCAGCATCTTCCTTATAAGGCTGTCCACCGCCGTTGATACAGCCGCCCGGGCATGACATGATTTCGACGAAATCATAGTGAACCTCGCCCTTCTTAATTGCGTTCATTAAGTGTCTTGTGTTGCCAAGTCCGCTGGCAACAGCTACATTTACAGTTGTTCCATTAAGGTCAAATGAAGCTTCCTTCCAGCCCTCAAGACCTCTCACTGACTGGAACGCATCCGCGTCAGGGTTCTTTCCTGTCACGAGGTAGTAAGCACTTCTGAGTGCCGCCTCCATAACACCGCCTGTTGCACCAAATATAACACCGGCTCCGGTTCCTTCTCCTAACGGATTGTCGAACTCATCCTCGCCAAGTTCTTCAGGCTTTATGAAAAATGCTTTGAACATTCTTTCAACTTCTCTTGTTGTAAGAACTGCGTCAACATCTTTGCCGCCGTCCCATGTACACTCGTCCTTCTTTGCAAGACATGGCATGATTGACACGCAGAATATCTTCTCCGGATCAACGCCAAGTTTCTCTGCATAGTATGACTTTGTTATTGCTCCAAACATCTGCTGTGGTGACTTTGCTGTTGAAAGTCTGCCCGCCATCTCAGGGTACTGGCTCTTTATGAATTTAACCCAGCCTGGACAGCATGATGTGAACATTGGAAGACCTGACTCCTTGATTTCTGGAAGTCTTTCAAGGAACTCGCTTCCTTCCTCCATGATTGTCATGTCTGCTGCAAATGTTGTGTCAAATATATAATCAAATCCAATTCTTCTAAGTCCTGCAACAAGTCTTTCGGCTGTCGCATACTCTTTAGATACGCCGAAGCCCTCGCCCCATGCAGTTCTTACCGCTGGTGCAACCTGTACTACAGTGATGATATCCTCATTTTCAACCGCGTCAAGCACGATTCCGACATCATCTCTTTCTGTAAGCGCACCTACAGGGCAGTTGCTTACGCACTGACCGCACAGTGTACATGCAGTCTCAGCGATATTTTTGTTGGCACGCACATTTACAGTTGTACGCGAACCTGTATTTACAACGTCCCAGATATGCATTTCCTGAATATTGTCGCACACCTGCACACAACGCATGCATTTGATACATTTCTGGGCATTTCTTATAAGTGGAAATGTTTTATCCCAATTATCTTTCTCTAAGATTGAATCATATGGCATCTCGGAAATGTTAAGTTCATTGGCAAGTGACTGTAAAGTACAGTTACTGCTTCTGATACATGTACCACATTTGTAATCATGCTGTGAAAGAATAAGCTTGACATTAGTCTTTCGGGTTGTACGCACTTTTCTTGAATTAGTGTAGACAACCATGCCTTCTTCTACGAAGTTGTTACATGCTGTAACACATCTGTCGTTGCCCTCTACCTCGACAACGCACACACGGCATGCACCGATTTCGTTGATTTCCTTGAGGTAACAGAGTGTAGGGATTGTCTCCCCTATTGTTTTGGCAGCTTCAAGAATGGTAGTTCCTTCTTTTACTGATACGGCTTTGCCGTTAATTGTTAAATTTACCATTGTTCTTCTCTGCCTCCTCTGAATGAACCGAATCCAAAATGATCACATCTTAAGCAGCGTCCAGATTCCTGACACGCTTCCTCACATGAGAATCCATATTCGATAGGTTCAAAGTCTTTCTTTCTGTCTGCGGCATCGCGGAGTGCAACCTCAACTCGTCCGCATGGTATCTTGTCCTCGTATCCGGCATAAGGTATCTCTACATCTGTAGTTATCTCATGATGGAATCCAAGATATTCATCAATGTTGGCTGCTGCAACTTTTCCTGCTGCTATAGCTCTGATTACTGTTGCAGGTCCTGTTACACAATCTCCTCCTGCAAATATTCCTTTATGTTCTTTAATCTCACTTGTATCAAGCGCCTCGATTGTTCCTCTCTTGACTGTAACGCCATGCTCCTCAAAATATCTTGTCTCGATACCCTGTCCGATGGCAACTACGATAAGGTCACAAGGAATAAGAACCTCGTCCTTAGCTGCTGTCTTAGGTGAAGGTCTGCCGCCTTTTATCTTGCTTATCATCTGTGGCTGAACCCATAAACCGACTGCTGCGTCATTCTCGTCTTTCTCGATTCTTACTGGTGACATAAGCTCAAGAACATCACATCCCTCTGCCTCTGCACCTTCAACCTCTTCCGGAAGAGCTGTCATGTCAGCTTTTCTTCTTCTATATACAATGCTTACCTTCTCAGCTCCTAATCTTACTGAAGAACGTGCAACGTCCATTGCTACATTTCCACCGCCGATAACGACTACGCGCTTGCCAGTGTAGTCAGGCATTTCGTCATCGCCGATTGCACGAAGCATTTCTACTGCTGATGTAACGCCTGTTTTAGCGTCCTCACCCTCGATTCCAATCTTCTTGTCTGCATGCGCACCGATTGAAATGTATACTGCATCGTATTCTTTATTGATATCCTCAAGCGTAATATCAGTTCCTACGCTTATATTTTTCTTAACTTCTATTCCTGTAGACAATATTGAGTTAATCTCCGCGTCAAGCTTCTTTCTTGGAAGTCTGTAATTAGGAATTCCGTATCTTAACATTCCTCCAAGCTGCTTTCTCTGCTCAAATATAGTAACCTTATGTCCCATAAGTGCCAGATAATATGCGGCACTGAGTCCACCTGGACCACCACCGATGATTGCAACTTTCTTGCCTGTCGGCTCATTACATGCTGGAACCGGCACATCACCTGCATTATCAACAGCCATTTTCTTAAGGCCTCTGATGTTAACTGGCGCGTCGATAAGAGTTCTCTTACATCTGTTTTCACATGGGTGTTCACATATATATGCGCATGTTGTAGGCAGTGGATTGTCTCTTCTTATAAGACGAACCGCGTCTGCATATCTCTTTTCATGCACAAGTGCTATGTATCCTGGAATATCTACTCCTGCCGGACATGATTTTACACATGCAACCGGCTGGCTGCTGTTACATGAACAGAAGCCTCTCTCGATATGCGACCTGAAATCATCCTCGCATCCGTCAATACATTTTAACACAAGCTTGGCTGCCTCATATCCGATGGCACAGTCAGCGGAATAATAGATTCCCTCTGCTGTAAGTCTGATAACATCAAGAGTCTCCTCTGTTGCGTTACCGTCAAGCACTGAGTCAAAAAGTCTCGCAAGTTGTCGCAGTCCCACTCGGCATGGGACACATTTGCCGCATGACTGTGCAAGACACATTTTTATAAATGACCTTGTAAGGTCGATAGTACACAGTCCCGGTGGACTGGCAACTATTCTTCTCTCCAAATCCTGATATAAAGACTCCATTGTAACCTGAGCCTTATCCTTAGTAATAATCGTTAATCTGCTCAATTCCCGCTCCATTTCTGCATATTGAATCTGTATATAATCCCAGTTTAGTTATGCTGTGAATTGTGGTGTACTGCCTGCTTCTTATGATACCTGCTGCTTTATGCACTACTCATGCATGCCATGTTTCCTTATATTTTGCCCTCCGGTATACCGCTAGGCAGTTCTATGTAACATTTTACACAATAAATGTTAATTTGAAAAGGAAGGTTATTTTTTTCACATAATAACCTTCCTTTAGTCATCTCTTATCTGCGTAATTAATGCGTGTCATCGCCACGCCGTCCTCCATTATGCTAAATCCGTGTTTTTCATAAAACGGCGCATTACTGCGTTCCTCCGGCATGACATCTATGTATAGATAGTTTTTATATTTTTCCTTAATCAGCTCTATCATCTTTCCTGCAATTCCCATTCCCTGAAAATGCGGATTCACAAGCACATAATGCACAAATGCGACCATCTCCGAATCGTCCAGTGCTCTTGCAAGCCCGACCAGCTTATCACCACTCCACGCCGTTATGACTGTTGATGAATTCACAAGTGCTTTGTACAGTCTCTGCGGATACTCGCCCGACACCCAGCCTACTGACAGAAACAATTCCTGCACCTGCTCCTGTGTAAATGTTTTTTCTTCTTTATATATAATGTCTGTGTTCATACCAGTTTCATTCCTTTTGCTTGCCAATTACTTATGGTCGCACTTCATACACTGGCTCATTTCCTTGTCAGTTTCCTTCTTGTAAAATGCGCCTGACCAGTCGCATATACTCTGCAATATCGGCATTACAGACCAGCCCTTTTCCGTAAGTGAATATTCAACCCTTGGCGGAATCTCATCGTATGATTTTCTTGAAACAATATCGTCAGCAATCAGCGCCTTTAATGTTGTTGACAATACGGCATCTGTAATATTAACCATCTCTGTTCTTAACTCGCTATATCTTAATGTTTTCTTCTCTGCGAGAACACATATAATTCTTGACTTCCACTTGCCTCCAAATACTTCAAGTCCATATTCCAATGGACATCTTATATCAGCTTCTAATTTCTTGTGATACATAAATTCTCCTTGTATTTCTAATAATATTACCAATCAACGTATGCCCAATAAAATATCATGTTTTTCACTTGGGCGTTCCATTATAATATCACGATATTGAGATTTTTCAAAGCTGCTATTAATTTTGTTAGTGACTTATTAAATTAAGACCTGTTCATATCTGATTTTTCTGCTTTCCACTGTGCAAAAAAGCGGATTGCCAGACTTACGCCAGTAACAATCCGCCCGTTCTTCAATTCATTTGTAATGAATCTGATGATTACAGCTTTCCACCATATACAGGGAAGCCGCTGCTCTCACCATAACTTTCTATCTTCTTGAAGTTCTTAAGCACTTCCATATCCTCTGCACTGATTTCAAAATCAACCTGTGCATTAGACTTCATATGCTCTGCATTGCCAGTCTTTGGAAGTGAAACTGCACCAAGCTGGATTGTGTAGCGGATACAAAGCTGTGGAACAGTTACGCCGTATTTGTCGGCCATTGCCTTAATCTCTGGCTGGTTGAGAATTACGCCGTGTGCTATTGGAGAATATGCTTCAACAACAATGTCATTCTTCTGGCAGTAATCAACAAGCTCTGCTGGTGTATTACTGATATGAAGAAGAATCTGATTTACCATAGGCTTAATCTCGGCAGTCTTTACAAGACTTTCAATATCACTAATCTGGAAATTAGATACGCCTATTGCCTTGAGTTTTCCAGCTTTGTAAGCTTCCTCAAGCGCTCTCCATGCTTCTCTGTTTCCATCCTCGTATCTGTTGTCGCTCTGGTTTACCTCAACCCAAGGCTGTGGGCTGTGAATAATCATCATATCAAGATAATCAAGTCCCATCTTGCTAAGAGTTTCATCGATTCCGGCCTTAGCCTGCTCATAAGTCTTATGCTCAGCAGCAACCTTTGATACAACAAAAAGTTTCTCTCTTGGCACGCCGCATGTGCGCACGCCTTCACCAACACCACGCTCATTACCATAAGCCTGTGCTGTATCAATATGACGGTAACCAGCTGCAACAGCCGCCTTAACTGCATCTGCTGCATCCGCATCATCGATAAACCATGTTCCAAGACCAAGCTTTGGAATCTTTACGCCGTTACTTAATGTATAATTTTCGCTCAAAACACCCATCAGTTCTTACCTAAACCTTTCAATTAATCTTCTTTCCATACTTCCTTAGCCATGTTGAATACAGCCCATGCCTTTGGCCAGCCTGCGTAAAATGCCACATGTGTAATTACTGCTGCGATTTCCTTTGCTGTTACTCCGTTCTTCTTAGCATTTTCAAGATGGAACTTAAGTGACGAATCAGTTACGCCTGAAGACATCAGTGCAACTACTGTTATTATGCATCTTGTTTTTAAATCGATGTCCTCATTGTTCCAGTTCTCGCCGAAAAGCACATCATCGTTAAAATGTGCGAACTCCGGTGCGAATTCTCCCAACGCATTTCTTCCTGCTGTCTGTACAATCTTAGCCATTATTCATATCCTCCTAACCTAACTTGTTATATTCCTCGTCAGTAACAGGCTCGCACCACTCATTGCTGCAATTCTCGCCCGGAATCTCTGCGGCAATATGTGAAAACCAGCTATCTTTCTTAGCTCCATGCCAATGCTTAACTTCTGGTGGAATTGCGATTACAGTTCCCGGCACAAGACTTACAGGCTCCTTGCCTTCTTCCTGATACCAGCCTTCTCCGGCAGTACATATAAGCATCTGTCCGCCGCCCTTTGTAGCATGATGAATATGCCAGTTGTTACGACATCCCGGTTCAAAAGTCACATTTGCAAGAAAAAGTCCACACTTAGGATCTGTGAGCGGATTCAGGAAAGAATCACCAATAAAATACTGTGCATATGCAGTATTTGCCTGACCTGTTCCGAAAACATTCTGCTTCTCAAAATTATCCTTATCCATAAATTTCATGATAATAACACCTCTTCTTTCATAAAAATGTAAATTATTTGATACTTGTATCATACAACTTGAAGTTAGCTTTAGGTCAAGGGGTTTGCAAGAATTTTATACAAATTTTTTTGAAAATGTATTGGCTGGTCTTCCACTCTGACTCGATGACTTGCTCTTTGGACATCCTGCTACCTCCCCTCTGCCTCGAAGTCCAATCTTCCATTCTTTCTCGCTCCTTTTGGACTTCCGCACACCTCTCCTCCACCTCAAGGTCCATTCCACCACGCTTTCTCACTCCTTTTGGACTTCAACACGCCTCTCCTCCACCTCAAGGTCCATTCCACCACGCTTTCTCGCTCCTTTTGGACTTCCTCTGTGACTTCCACCGCTTCAACGTCCAATCTGACTCGTTTTCTCGTCCCTTTTGGACTTCAACACATCTCCCCTCCGCTTCAACGTCCATTCCGCCGCGCTTTCTCGCCCCACCACGCAAAAAAGGCGGATTGCAAAGCAATCCGCCAGTCCCAATCCGGCAATTCCAACCTGCCACCATCAATCCGCCAGTCCCGACCAACCAATCCGGCAAAACAGTCTCAATCCGCCATCAACCAATTCCACCAAGCAAAGCACCTGCGATAAGTGCAACAAGTGAAAGTGGGACAAGAACATATTTACCAAGTGGAATAAACCACTTTCCAATAGGCTTATCTGCGCCTGTATTAACTGCGTCAACAGCAAACTTCTTTCCTGCAACCCAGAAGAACATAATAGCTGCAAGCATTGCGCCAAGTGGGCAGATATAGATAGATACTGCGTCCATCCAGCCTGATACAATACCCTGAATTACAAGAGCTACAACACATCCTAATCCTGCAATAATTCCAACAGATGCTACACGGTTAAGCTTAAGCTTCTCCTGAATAGTTGCAACTGGTGCTTCATACAGATTAACAAGTGAGCTCATGCCTGCAAATAGTACACATACATAGAATACAATTCCGACAATCTTGCCGCCAGGCATGCCGTTGAATACATTTACAAGATAGATAAACATAAGTCCCGGGCCGCCTGAAGATAACTCAGCACCGCCTGCTGCCATACCCGGAATAATAACAAATGCAGCTAACAGAGCAGCAATAGTATCAAATACAGCAACATTTCTTGCTGAAGTAACAACATTTTCCTTATCACTAAGATATGAACCATAGATAACAGTTCCGTTACCTGCGATAGACAGTGAGAAGAATGCCTGACCAAATGCATATATCCAGAGCTTTATATCAAGAAGTCCCTTAGGATTAAGAGTAAAAATGTATTTGTAACCAGCACTTGAACCTGGAAGAGTGAAAATGTATATTCCAAGTCCTACAAACATAACAAAAAGCAGAGGCATCATAACCTTGTTGGCTTTCTCAATTCCGCCTGCGATACCAAGTGCCATAATAACAGCAGTTACAACCATCGCAATTACAAGCCACATATTATTGCCAAATGCTCTCGCTGTACTTCCAAACATACCGCCAATAGCTGACATATCCTGTCCCATTCCTGAAAGCTTTCCAGAAAATGCAAGGAAAGTATATTTGAATATCCAGCCGACAACTACAGTGTAACCCATAGCCAGAGCAAGTGAGCCAAGCACAGGAATAATACCAATTGCCTCGCCTGCTTTTCTCTTTCCTGTACGCATCTGCATACAGTCGCCAAATGCTTTAATAGGTCCGCCCTTAGTTGCTCGGCCAAGCGCCATCTCCTCAATAACACCTGTTGAACCTATCAATATAACAAATATTACATAAGGTATTAAAAATGTCATACCACCCCATGCAGATACCATATATGGAAAACGCCATATGTTTCCCATTCCTACTGCCGAACCGATACAGGCAAGAATAAAACCTGTACGGCTCTTAAAGCCATCTCTTTTCAACTCAGTTCCGTTATTTCCCATAGCTTTAGTTCCTTTCTTCCTCATATTGTGAATAGCTGTATTTGCTATACATTTTCTTGCAAGATATCTTATACGCAAAAAAGGCAAAGAAACCATTAACCCTTCCGGGTCATGGCTCCTTTGCCTTTGATGTCTGTATAATATACTATTGTATCATTCCTGTAAAATACATGTTGGTTATAAAACCATAATCAAAAAGAATAGTTAATCTACATAATCCACATTTGTGCCAGATACATTACAACCGGCATCGTAATAATTGAAAACAGTGTCGACAAGCAGACCATACATACTGCCCGCTCATAGTCCTGACCGAATTTCTGTGCAAATATTGCCGTACTTGTTCCGACTGGTGTTGCAGCCGCAATAAGTGTAATCATTCCAATCTGACCGTGTCCTGCCGGTATAATATAAAGCACAAGCAGTGTAAGCAGCGGAATTATTATAAGTCTGACAAGTGACGCCAGATACAATGACGGATTAAGCAATAAGTCACGGATTCTGACGCATGACAGATAGTATCCTAATACAATCATAGCCGCCGGTGTATTAAGTGCGGCAACGCCTGCCATTGTGCTGTTAATAACTTGTGGCAGCTTAATTCCTGTGGCAAAAAGAAACAGTCCAATCGCGAGCGATATCGTAACAGGATTGACGAACACCTTTTTTATATTTATCATATCCTTCCGGCGGGTTATTATCACAATACCGTATGTCCACTGCAGCAGATTAAGTATGCTCGCAAATGACGCAACATAGAATGCAGCTTCATTTCCAAATACTGCGGTTACAAGCGGAATCCCGATAAAGCCTGCGTTGCAGAATGCAGTTCCGAAGTTGTCAATTGGCTTTCGCATGCCGTATATTATATATGACACAGCTATTGCCACTGCAAATGCAGCTACAGCCAGTACCGCCGACATAAGAAGTCCATACAGTTTCTCCATCGTGAAATCTGTTATGTAGCTTCTTATAATTACACACGGAATAACCGCATACAGCAGAATATTGGCTATATCCTTGCTGCCATGTTCTGTGAGCAGACCTGTTTTAGACAGAATCAGCCCCAGAATCATAAGAATAAACATTATAAATGTCTGCGTTAGTAATATTTGTGTTATCA
>CAVBPJ010000072.1:0-12947 GCA_963597265.1 Evtepia sp.
CATTAGGAAACACTTCAAGAACAGTGACATTCTGTCCAAGCAGACAGCTAACCAGCTCTGAAAGTCTGTCTCTTCTCTCAACTGGATTAAATATTTTCTTAAAAAATGGGTCATACAATAATGGCAATGACTTCTTTCCCTTTAGAAAATCCTCATACCTACTGACCCATTCTTCATTCTTCTTAAGATACTGATATGTACTAAAACTCAACGAATCCCCATTAATCTGTCGCATAGCTGCATCATAATAATTCTTTTCCTCTTTTAACTCCATAATACATAATTATTACACCGGTGTCACTTCCTCCTCTGATATTAATAAACATGCACATTTATAAATATACAGTATCATATATCTAAGATAGTGTAAATATACTTGTTGTATTCTGTAGACTATGTGTCGTAATCCGTTGTCTTTATGTCGTGTTTGTTTTTACATGAAGCTCATAAAATTTAATTAAAGTACCAAAAAAGGCTCTCATGCAAATCCGCATGAGAGCCTTCTATATCACAATTACTCTTCTTCCTCTTCTGGTTCATTCCAGTTATGATATACATTCTGTACATCATCGTCTTCATCTAAGAGACCTAAGATTCTGTTCATCTTCTTGATATCATCTTCTGATGTAAGATCTACAGTTGTCTGTGGAATCATAGTAACTTCTGCTGAAGCAAATGTTACCCCTGCATCAGCTAATGCTTGGTTAACAGCATCAAAATCTTCTGGTGAAGTAAGGATTTCATAGCAATCCTCTTCTTCATTGAAATCATCTGCACCTGCATCAAGAGCTAACATCATAAGCTCATCAGCATCACCAGTATATTCTTCCTTATCAACAATCATCTGTCCCTTGTTATCAAACATGAATGATACGCAGCCCGGAGTACCAACATTACCGCCGCCCTTAGTGAATGCACTACGGATATTAGAAGCAGCTCTGTTTCTGTTATCTGTAAGAGCTTCTACGATAATAGCTGTTCCGTTAGGACCATATCCTTCATATGTAACTGATTCATAGTTAGACATATCATTACTTGCAGCCTTCTTAATAGCTCTGTCAATTGTATCATTAGGCATATTAGCAGCTTTACACTTAGCAACAACCTGTCTTAACTTACTATTATTATTAACATCTGGACCGCCTTCTTTAACAGCAATCATAAGTTCCTTACCAAGTCTTGTAAAGATTTTACCCTTAGCTGCATCATTGGCTGCCTTCTTATGCGCGATATTCGCAAATTTTGAATGTCCTGACATAAAAATACCTCATTTCAAATTATTACAAATTAGCTTTAATCTTCTCAATCATCTCTGCATATTCAGCATCTGTAAGATACTTCTTATCTGGGTTCATAAGAAATACTCCACCCCATTCGAACTCGTCCTTATACTTAGGGCAGAGATGGAAATGAAGATGATGACCTGTATCACCGTATGCACCATAGTTAACCTTATCTGGGTGGAAAGCAGCCATGATAGCTCTTGCTACTCTTGCAACATCCTCAAAGTAAGCAGCTCTCTCTTCTGCTGTTAACTCATTCATATCACCAACATGCTTCTTATGTGCTACGATACATCTTCCTGGATGGCTCTGCTCCTTGAACAGATATACCTTAGATGTCTCAAGTTCACATATCTTAATACCAAACTTAGCTACGAGGTCTCCCTCAACACAATATGCACAATTCTGATCTACCATAATCGTATCCTCTTTTCTATATGCAAATATACTTTATATTGTTAATTACATTGCGTCCTTGATCGAGAAGCTGATTCTTCCCATCTTGTCCTTGCCCATGCACTTGCACTTTACATGATCACCAAGTGTAAGAACATCTTCTACATGGTTGATTCTCTCATTAGAAATCTTAGAAATGTGAACCATTCCTTCCTTACCAGGAGCAAATTCTACAAATGCACCGAATTCCTTAATGCTTACAACCTTACCTTCATATATCTTGCCTTCTTCGAAGTCTTCTACGATAGTCTTGATATACTTCATAGCCTTATCCATTCCTGCCTGTTCAACACCGCATACAGAAACGAATCCGTCATCAGTAATATCAATCTTAACACCACACTCATCAATGATTGCATTGATTGTCTTACCACGCTGTCCAACTACTTCACCAATCTTAGCTGGGTCAATAGATGTCTGGATAATCTTAGGAGCATACTCACCAACAGTCTTTCTAGGCTCAGCAATAGCAGGCTTCATACATGTATCCATGATGAAAAGTCTTGCTTCTCTTGTTCTTCTGATAGCCTCTTCAACGATTGGTCTTGTAAGACCATGAATCTTGATATCCATCTGGATAGCTGTGATACCTTCTGTTGTACCTGTTACCTTGAAATCCATATCTCCGAAGAAATCTTCAAGACCCTGGATATCTGTAAGTACGATATAATCATCATCTGTCTCACCTGTAACAAGACCACATGAAATACCAGCAACCATTCTCTTAATAGGAACACCTGCTGCCATAAGTGACATACAAGATGCACATGTCGAAGCCATTGATGTAGAACCGTTAGATTCAAATGTCTCAGAAACGGCACGGATTGCATATGGGAACTCTTCCTCTGATGGAAGTACTGGAATAAGAGCCTTCTCAGCTAATGCTCCATGTCCGATTTCACGACGTCCTGGTCCTCTTGATGGCTTAGTCTCACCTACAGAGTATGAAGGGAAGTTATAGTGATGTATGTATCTCTTAGTAGTTACATTCTCATCAAGACCATCAACCTTCTGTGCCTCTGATAAAGGTGCAAGAGTAACAACATCACAGATCTGTGTCTGTCCTCTTGTGAACATTGCAGAACCATGAACTCTAGGAATAATATCAACCTCTGCTGCAAGTGGTCTAATCTGAGTAATAGCTCTTCCGTCTGGTCTCTTGTGATCCTTTAAGATCATCTTACGAACAGTCTTCTTCTGATACTGGTAAACAGCCTCACCAAGTACTGCAAGCCATTCTTCATTATCTGCAAATGCTTCCTTCATCTTCTCAGTTACAGCATCTATATTCTTTTCTCTTGTCTGCTTGTCATCTGTGAATACAGCAACTTCCATCTCTTCTGGAGATACAACCTTCTTCATAGCTTCAAACATCTCTGCAGGAACTGCACAGCTTACATAAGAATGCTTTTCCTTACCAACCTCAGCAACAATCTTATCGATAAATGCAATGATTGTCTGGTTGATATCATGAGCCTTATAAATAGCCTCAATCATCTTGTCTTCTGGAATCTCGTTAGCTCCAGCCTCAATCATGATAACCTTCTGCTTAGTTGAAGCAACTGTAAGCTGAAGATCTCCATCCTGCCACTGTGCCTGAGATGGGTTAACGATGAATTCTCCATCAATCATACCAATCTGTGTTGTAGCACATGGACCGTCAAATGGAATATCAGAAATAGATGTTGCAATAGCAGAACCAATCATAGCAAGTAATTCTGGTCTGCAATTCTCATCAACTGACATAACCATATTGTTAAGAGTAACATCATTACGATAGTCCTTAGGGAATAATGGTCTCATAGGTCTGTCGATAACTCTTGATGTAAGGATAGCATTCTCAGATGCCTTACCCTCTCTCTTGTTGAAACCACCAGGAATCTTTCCTGCGGCATACATCTTCTCTTCATATTCAACGCTTAATGGGAAGAAATCAATTCCTTCTCTTGGTTCTTTAGATGCTGTTGCTGTTGAAAGAACAACAGTATCACCATAATGCATTAATGCAGCACCGTTAGCCTGTGCACACACTCTGCCGATATCAACTCTTAAAGTTCTTCCGGCGAGTTCCATTTCATACTGTTTAAACATATGAACTCCTTCCATGAATAATATATTTAACAGAAGGTCCGAAACAACTGAAAAACACACCATAGACTTCTGTTATGATATACATTTCAGTGGTCTCGGGGTATCCCTTCTGCCATTAACAACGCAATAGGGCGGAGTTATACACTCCGCCCTGATTAATTACTTTCTTAAGCCTAAACGCTCAATAAGATTTCTGTAAGATTCAATATCTGTATCCTTAAGATATGCAAGTAAAGCTCTTCTCTTACCAACCATCTTAAGAAGACCTCTTCTTGAGTGGTGATCCTTCTGGTTAACCTTAAGATGTTCTGTTAACTCAGCGATTCTTTCTGTTAAGATAGCTACCTGAACTTCTGGAGAACCTGTGTCTCCTGGCTTTCTTCCATAAGTAGCAATGATTTCTGCTTTCTTTTCCTTAGATATCATGTCTGATTCCTCCTAATTATTAATCTCCTGTTACTAAGCTTCAGGTCGGAGTGTCCTACAGCTGAGTAACGGCTCATACTTGGTTATTGTAACACAGCATCTTGTCCTTTGCAAGCACTAATTACCCAATAAGGAACATATTTCTTGCAAAATCAGAATCCGCTGCAATCTGTTTTTTCAAACCTTCAACATCTTCAAACTTCATCTCTGGTCTGATAAAATGCATAAATTCAACATCAACCTTCTTGCCATACACATCCCTGTCAAAATCAAACAAAAATGTTTCAACACTTATCTCCGGTGCATCACTTACTGTAGGTTTTGTTCCTAAGTTAGTAACGCCATAATATTTCTCTCCATCAACAGTTGTCTGGGTCGCATACACTCCGTTAGGTGGCAGAAGCTTGTACTCTGTCGGATATATATTAATAGTCGGAAAATCCAGTTTCCGTCCAAGCTGTTTTCCCAGCGAAACAACACCAGTCACATTGAAAGGCCTGTTAAGAAGAACATTAACAGTTTCCATATGTCCAAGCTTAAGTTCTTCCCTTATATATGTACTGCTGATTTCCTTGTCCTGATAACGTTCCTTCTCAACAATAATAGTTGTGAACCCAAGCTCCTTACCAGCTTCAACAAGCATTGCAGCATCCCCTGCCCTGTCCTTGCCGAATCTGTAATCAGTTCCTACAACAACATACTTCGCGTGAAGCTTATCAATAAGAATCCTGCATATAAAATCTTCAGGCTCCATATGCATGAACTCATCAGTAAAAGGATATTCAATCTCAACGTCTATTCCGAATTTCTCACATAATATACGTCTTTCATTGCTTGTAGATATGAAATGCTGATATCTCTGTGGACATATAGAAAGTGGTATACTGTCAAATGTAAACAGGACTGCAAGAAGATTCTCCTCATCTGCTTTCTGTCTTACTATTTCTATCAGCTTCTGATGTCCTGTATGTATTCCATCAAACTTTCCCAGAGTAACAGCACTGCATTTATTCAATTGAAAATCATCTGTACTATGAATATATTCCAAAGATGATCACGCCCCTTTACTTGTTGTCTTCGTAAAATATCTTAACCGGATATAGTACTTCTTCCCGAAACTCATATATGCCAATAAAGCTCTTAGCTGAATCATACACTCTATATCGTTCATTATCAATAGCCTCAACAGCATCCGGTATATTATCACCTGAAATCTTATTGCCATTATGCAGATATCTGTCTATTTCTTCTGCAAATGTTATCTCTGGATAATCTTTAAATATACTGTCAATGCCAACTACTCTCTGCTCAATCTCTCCTTTTAATACAAGCGCTGATATCTGATTGAGTGTAAGAGTATCATCAAGCCTGAATCTGCCCACACGGGTTCTTGTAAGCTTCATCATACATGCCCCGCATCCAAGCTTCTTTCCAATATCATCACATAAAGACCTGATATAAGTTCCTTTAGAGCAGTCAACTGTTATTGTAACCGTTTTCTGCTTATCCGATAAATTAATGTCATTAACTCTTAAAGAATTAATATAAACAGTTCTTGGCTTTCTCTCTATTTCAATACCTTTTCTTGCAAGCTCATAAAGCTTCTGTCCATTGTGCTTTAATGCTGAATACATCGGAGGAATCTGCTCATATTCCCCGACAAATTCATTGCAGGCTTTAAGTACATCAACTTCGCTCACATTAACCTCTGACTGCGCAACAATTTTTCCTGATGTATCAAGAGTATCTGTTGTAGTACCAAGAAGCATTACCGCCTCATAAGTCTTTCCCCAGTCAGTTATAAGATCACACAGTTTGGTAGCTTTCCCTATGCATACCGGAAGAACTCCTACAGCATCAGGATCAAGCGTACCTGTGTGACCTATCTTTTTAGTTTTAAGAATTCCACGCAGTTTGGCAACTACGTCATGGGAAGTAAATCCCTGTTCTTTATAAACATTTAAAACGCCATTCATGCATTATCCTCATCATACTGCTGTTCAATCATTTCGCCAATTTTATTAACAATAGAGTGAACATTGCCTTTGGCAGAGAATCCTGCTGCCCTGACATGTCCTCCACCGCCAAAACTTGTGGCTATTCTTGCAACATCTATCTTCTTCTTGGAACGAAGACTTACCTTATATTCATCCTTATCAGTTTCATAGAGGAATATTGCCACCTCAACTCCATCAGTAAGTCTGAGCTGCTCAATTACTCCACCCAGTTCTTTTCCGGTAACGCCATAAAAATTCATCTCCTCGATAGATACGCTCGAGAATATGCATTTGCCATCATAAAACAGCACACTTTCCAGTAATGCTCTTCCAAGAATCTGGTTCTGAATATAACTCTTCTTATAAAAGCTGTTATCAATAATGTCGGAATAATCAATTCCCATCTCCATCATCTTACCAGCTATATCCATTGTTCTTCTTGATGTACAGCTGTACTTGAATACACCTGTATCATGGATTATTCCTGTATATATGCACTCTGCAACATTCTTATCAACCTTATCCTCGTCAAATGTTGTATAGAGAACTTCACATGCTGAACTTGACTGTGGCTCTACAAGATTAACATCAGCAAAAGCATTATTGCTTATGTGATGATCTATGCATATAGTCTTATCAGCATTTTCAAAGCAGCTCATGAATGGCTCAATTCTGTCCATTGAACTGCAGTCAAGTACTACGAATAAATCAAAATGCTTATCTTCAGCCTCATACTTAATATCATCAATTCCTGACAGATAATTAAACTCATCAGCTGGCTTTTCAAGATAAACAGTAACCTGACACTCAGGAAGATTCTTCCTGATATAATTATATAAACCTAATGTTGAACCAACACAGTCACCATCAGGACGTATATGTCCTGTGATACCTATAACCTTCGCATGTCCGATTTCTTCAATAATATTCATAACTAACCTCTTTAATTATTCTGTCTCAGAAGACTCCTCAACGTGCATCTTATTATCATGTTCTGTAACTTCATCAATAAGCTTAGACATATTAATACCATACTCAATAGACTGGTCAAGTATGAATCTTATCTCAGGAGTATTTCTTAAATTAACAGTTCTTGCAAGCTGTCTTCTTATATATCCTTCTGCACTCTTAAGACCTGTAATAGTATCCTGCTGTGACTTCTCATCTCCAAGAACACTTATATATGCCTTACATGTCTTAAGGTCAGGAGCCACCTCAACCGCTACAACCGAAGTCATAGGGTTGATTCTTGGATCCTTTATCTCGCTTCTGATTATATTACTTAATTCTTTTAATACCTCGCCGTTAATGCGGGTATTCTTTACACTATTTTTACGCATATATTCTCCAAATCAAAAACTAAATCCTATCTTGGCACCTCTACCATGATATGAGCTTCAATCATATCCTCTGGCTGGATATCATTGAACTTTTCGAATACCATACCACATTCAGTTCCGGCCTTGATTTCCTTAACCTCATCCTTGAAATGCTTAAGAGATGCGATTGGTCCTTCGTAAACCTTCTCACTGCCTCTTGTGATACGTACAACAGAATCTCTTGTGATTCTTCCTTCTTCAACGATACAACCTGCGATATTACCAACACCTGAAGCCTTGAATATCTGCATGATTCTTGCATGACCGATAATCTTCTCTTCATAGATTGGCTCAAGCATACCCTTAAGAGCTGCCTCAACATCCTCAATAGCATTGTAGATAACGCTGTAGAGTCTTAAATCTACCTTTTCTCTCTCTGCTACTATTCTTGCCTGATTATCAGGCTTAACATTAAATGCAATGATGATAGCGTTAGAAGCAGATGCAAGTACTACATCGGATTCATTAACATTACCAACACCACCATGAATTACCTTAACAACAACTTCTTCATTAGAAAGTCTTACAAGACTTGACTTAACAGCCTCAACAGAACCCTGTACATCAGCTTTGATGATGATATTGAGTTCCTTCATATTACCAGCCTGAATCTGTTCAAAGAGTGCATCAAGAGATACCTTATGCTTAGTATCATCAAGAAGCTTCTTTCTTCCCTCGCTGATAAATGTCTCTGCTGTGCTTCTTGCTTCCTTCTCTGAATCAGCAGCCATAATGATTTCACCTGCATTAGGGACATCATTAAGACCAAGAATCTCAACTGGTGTAGATGGTCCGGCAACCTTTACTCTGTTACCTTTATCATCAATCATAGCTCTGATCTTACCGTAGCAAGAACCAGCTGATACAGCATCACCAACATGAAGAGTACCCTTCTGTACGAGGATAGATGCTACAGGACCACGTCCCTTATCAAGCTCAGCCTCAATAACGATACCTCTTGCCTTTCTGTCTGGGTTAGCCTTAAGTTCGTTAACCTCTGCTGTAAGAAGAATCATATCAAGAAGTTCATCAATACCTTCCTTAGTATGAGCTGATACTGGAACAAATGTAGTAGAACCGCCCCAGTCTTCTGCAATAAGACCATATTCAGTAAGTTCCTGCTTAACCTTTTCAATGTTAGCATTAGGCTTATCAATCTTATTAATAGCAACAATAATCTCAACCTCTGCTGCCTTGGCATGGTTAATAGCCTCTATAGTCTGTGGCATTACACCATCATCTGCAGCTACAACAAGAATAGCAATATCAGTAGCCTGTGCACCACGCATTCTCATAGCTGTAAATGCTTCATGACCAGGAGTATCAAGGAAAGTAATAAGACTTCCGTGTACATCTACCTGATAAGCACCGATCTTCTGTGTAATTCCGCCTGACTCCTTAGCTGTTACATGAGTCTCTCTGATTGCATCAAGTAATGATGTCTTACCATGATCAACGTGTCCCATAACGCAGACAACTGGTGGTCTTGGAACAAGCTTATCCTCTGGTTCTTCATCTTCCTTAAGAAGCTCTGCAATAACATCAACCTTCTCTTCATGCTCACAGATACAGTTAAACTCAAGAGCAATCTCTTCTGCTGCATCATAATCGATTTCTTCGTTGATAGTAACAACCTTACCCTGTAAGAATAACTTCTTAACAAGAGCTGCAGGAGCTACCTTCATCTTATCTGCAAGTTCCTTGATAGTAAGAGTATCCGGAAGAACAAGCTGCTTGATTGTTTCCTCTTCCTTCTCCTTCTTCTCTGGCTTTGGCATAGGCTTCTTGTCAAATCTGCTGTTTGCAAACTTAAGATTCTCCTTAGCCTCATTATCTCTCTTTCTGTCATTCTTCTTGCTGTCTATTCTTGAATCATGTCTTCTTGAATCTGGCTTAGCTGAAAAATCAAACTCTTCCTTAGGTGCAGAATCTCTTCTGTCATTATTACGTCTCTGACCACCATTAAAGCCATTACGGTTCTGATCATTATCCTTCTTAAATCCACCGTTTCCAGACTGACCATTTCTGTCATTTCTGAAACCGCCGTTATTACGGTCGTTATTTCTGTAGCCGCCATTGTTATCACGGTTGCCATAGCCACCATTGTTATTACGGTCATTGTTTCTGTAGCCGCCGTTGTTATCACGGTTGCCATAGCCGCCATTGTTATTACGGTCATTGTTTCTATAACCGCCATTATTACGATCGTTATTTCTGTAGCCACCGTTATTATCACGGTTGCCATAACCGCCATTGTTATTACGGTCATTATTTCTATAACCACCATTATTACGGTCGTTATTTCTGTAGCCACCGTTGTTATCACGGTTGCCATAACCGCCATTGTTGCCTCGGTCATTGTTTCTGTAGCCGCCATTGTTATCACGGTCATTATTTCTATAACCACCATTGTTACGGTCATTTCTGTAGCCACCGTTATTATCACGGTTCTGGTTATCTCTGTTGTTATCTCTTCTAGGATTCTTATCCCTTGAGCTGTTCTGTGGGAAATATACCTGTGAGATATGCTTCTTATCATCAGAGTTACCAGACTTGTTCTGTCCGCCCTGCTTTGGAGCCTGAGCCTGCTGTCTGTTATCCCTGTTGTCAGTCTTTACAGGCTGTGCCTGCTTTGCTGGCTGTGTTACAGGCTTATTCTCAGCCTTAGGAGCAGGAGCAAACTTCTTTCTCACGCTTGATACTTCTGCATCAGTAAGTCCACTTACAGACTTGTAAGTCTTCTCACTGTTGCTGAGCATATCAGTAATATCTTTAGATGTTATATTTAATTCTTTTGCCAATTCATGTACTCTCATATTTGCCATTTAACCTCTTTTCCAAATAACAGCGTGGCTGTTATTCTAAACCCTGTTCAAAATATTTTTCTATGGTCTTTGCGAACCCTTCATCAAGGATTGCCAGTGATGCACGGAACTCTTTTCCCATTGCATGGCCTACGCTTTCTTTGTCACTGAAAAAATGTATTGGAACTTTGTAATAAGTACACATATTCGAAAACATTTTCTTAGTATTATCTGAAGAGTCGTCTGCAACAATAACTGTATATGCTTTTCCTGTCTTAACAGCCTTCTCTGTTGAGAATTCCCCGCTCGCAACCTTTCCGGCCTTCTGCGCCAGTCCGATCATATTAAGAATTTTCTGTTTATTTTCCAATATTATTCAGCTCCTTTGCTAATTCATCATAGATACCTGCATCTATTGCCATCTTGAATGACCTCTCAAGGCCTTTAGTCTTAAAAGCTTTGGCAAGACATTCTTCATTGGCACATATATAAGCCCCTCTTCCATTCTTCTTGCCTGTAGTATCAATAATGATTGATTCATCCTGTGTCTTAAGAATACGGATCAGGTCTTTCTTATCCTTCATCTGTCCGCATCCGATACACTGTCTTTGTGGAATCTTCTTCACTGTAGCCACTATGCATCACTCCTAATAATTATTCTTCATCAAGGCTTATTTCAGATGGTTCAACGTACTCTTCGTCAAAACTCTCATCCTCTGTATGTTCTTCAGGTTCAGCCTCACTCTTAATATCAATTCCATATCCTGTAAGCTTTGCAGCAAGTCTTACGTTCTGTCCCTGCTTACCGATTGCTAATGAAAGCTGCTGCTCAGAAACAACAATCTTAGCCTTCTTCTCTTCATCATCAGCTACTGCTGAAACAACCTTAGCAGGGCTTAATGCGTTAACAATAAGCTGTGCTGAATTGCTGTCCCACTCGATGATATCAATCTGCTCGTTACCAAGTTCATTAACAATAGCCTTAACTCTTGCACCGTTAATACCAACACATGCACCGACTGGATCAACATTAGCAACATTAGCTCTTACTGCCATCTTAGTTCTAGATCCTGCTTCTCTTGCAATGCCCATGATTTCAACAACGCCGTCTTTAATCTCTGTAACTTCTTCTTCGAAAAGCTTCTTAACAAGTTCCTGTGACTTTCTTGAAACTCTTACAACAGGACCGCCCTTTTCTCTGTTAATTACATCAACAACATATAACTTAATTCTGTCGCCTGGCTTAAACTCTCTATCCTTGAACTTATCATCAGCCTTAAGAACTGTCTGAAGTCTTCCAAGGTCGATTGTAAGGTCACCGTTATCAGCAACTCTCTGTACAACACCTGTAATAAGTTCCTTCTCCTTAGAATGATACTCATTGTAAAGTGCATTCTTTTCCTGCTCTCTTATAGTCTGGACAATAGTGTTCTTGGCATTCTTGGCAGCCTTTCTTGAGAACTCCTCAGACTTAACTTCAACAGTAATAACATCACCAAGCTGGCAGTCTGGCTTAATCTTTCTGGCATCTTCTAATGCAATGTCTGTACCTGAAACATATTTTTCCTTCTTATTCTCTCTGTTCTCTGGAACAATAACTTCCTCAACAACAGTTCTGTCAGAATAAATGTGGAAATCACCTGTTCTTCTGTCTAACTCAACACGACCGTTATCAGCCTTATCAAATTCAGCCTTGTACTCATCCATAAGAGATTTCTCGATAGCTGCAAACATAATCTCTTTATCGATTCCGTTCTCCTTCTCAAGAGCATCAAGTGCCATAATTAATTCCTTATTCATTGCTTTTAATTTCCTCCAAAAATATATTTATACTTCATCTACAAATGCCCATCTGATCATAGCCAGATTACTTCTGTCAAATGTTTTAGTTACATCATCAATACTAATTGTTACCGTATCTTTATCATATTCCTTAAGAACCCCGGAATATTCCTTAGACTTATCAACAGGACTGAATAATTTAATCTCAATCATTCTGCCGATACTCTTTTCATAGTCCTTCTCTTTCTTAAGAGGTCTTGTAAGACCCGGAGAACTCACCTCAAATATATACTGGTCATCAATATAATTCTCTCTGTCCAGTATCTCATTGAAAGCTCTGCTCACATTCTGGCAGTCATCAATAGTAACTCCGCCTTCTTTGTCAATGTAGACACGCAGATACCAGTCACTGCCTTCTTTCACGTAGTCAACATCAAAAAGTTCCACGCCGTTAGCTTCAACAACCGGCTGTATAAGTTCTGTTGTCTTAGCTTCATAGCTTTCTCTTTTTCCCATGCAGTACTCACCCTTTCTAAAAATATTCAGTTTTTCTTATATATGAACGAAAGAGTGGACATCTCTGCCCACTCTTTCCGAATCACATATAGTAGCTTGTAGGGGAATCGAACCCCTGATTCCGCCGTGAGAGGGCGGCGTCTTAGCCTCTTGACCAACAAGCCATAACCTTTGTTGTCTTGCAGTTGTGTACCGCAGCAACAATGATATCTT
>CAVBPJ010000073.1:0-12922 GCA_963597265.1 Evtepia sp.
AGTTATATGTATCCTGTGCAGGATATATAAGCATATTTTCATGATTCTCTATATTAGTCCTGTACACGCCTTCATAATTAACAAAATAATATACATCATCATCAATCATATAATAGTCATTAACATCACTATCAATTACCTGTGTAACCTTATCGTCTTTGCTGTTATAACAATATATTCCATGGCTTTTCAAAGTTGTTTTATCATCTGAAGTTTCTGTTTCCTGTACTATGAAAAAGACCTTATCCCCAAAACTTTTTACATTGGATATGCCAAGTCCCTTTCCTTCTATCTCGTACACTGTCTTTGTTTCGCCACTATTCAGATTAATCTGTATTATTGATTCAACATATTCATCCTCGGAATACTGATGTGTACCCCAATTATATGAATATGCATAATCTCCCTGAAATGTCAGATGAATCGAATTCGACCAGCCGCTTGGAAGTAATTCTCCAATAACCGCCCTCGATGTTCCGCTTGGATCTATCCTGCATAACGTCGCCATTCCTGATGATAACGGCATGTAATATATGTATCCGTTGTAATAATATATATTGCCTAAAACCATATATTTCCCAAGATACGCATTACATTCAAGAGTGTCATGTGTACATTCCGGCTTTGCACATACCGGTATATAATCTCCCGATTCAATCTCGAAATATATCAACATATTCTCCTGTGTCACATAATAGTATCCTCTTTCTGATGCCGCCAGCGGATGATCCATATTGGTATTCCAGTAATTCTGCACATTATTATCCATGCTTATATTGCCTAACTCGCCATAGTTAATCACAGTCAAAGCCTCTTTTTTATTATGCTTTAACACATATACACCTGCTGCCAGCAGCAATATCACTGTAAATGTCACGAATCCTATAATTGTTTTCTTTTTCAACCCTTTTCCCCCTTTACATAAAAGTTCCCTTCTTTTGGTAACGTACAATCTCTTTATTTATTAATACGAAAAATGTTTATGAAAAGTTGACGCATTTTCACAAAAAAGTTAAAATTTTAATATTATTTAGTGGAGGATAATCTAGTGGATAATACTCAGGTAGATTTTGAAAAAGATGATTATAGATATATGAAACAGGCCATCACGCAGGCTAAGAAGGCTTATAAACTTAATGAAGTGCCTATTGGCTGTGTGATTGTGTATGATGGAAAGGTTATAGGAAGAGGCTACAATCGTCGTAATACTGATAAGACTTCTCTCGGTCATGCCGAGATTACTGCAATTAAGAAAGCCAGCCGCTACATGGGCGACTGGCGTCTTGAGGACTGCACTTTATATGTTACGCTTGAACCATGCCAAATGTGTGCAGGTGCTATTGTTCAGGCAAGAATTCCAAGAGTTGTTATCGGCTCAATGAACCCTAAAGCAGGCTGTGCCGGTTCTATACTTAACATCCTTCAGATTCCGACATTTAATCATCAGTGCGAGATTACTAAAGGTGTATGTGAAGAAGAATGTTCAGAAATGCTTACAACATTTTTTAAAGAACTTCGCAAAAGCAAGAAGAAAGATGCCAATGCCTGATTATATCTCCTGATACCAGTACCCGAAATACGGATTGGCATAATCGCTTCTGTGGCTCTTCTTAAAATTATTGAATCCGAACATCGAAGCCATATAGCGTTCCCGGTTGCAGTACATACCCGGAACGCCTATGAAATACCTCGTATTATCAAGATTATCGCGGACTCTTCCAAAAAGTATGTGCCTGAAATTATAATAGCCATGCAGCAGGAAGCTGTTTCCAGCGATATCAATTTCTTTCTGGTTAAGACTCTTTAACTTCTCCGGTGACACTTCTATACAATCGTAGAAGTAATCATCATCAAACACATCTATATAATCAGCCCTGACAAAAAGCTTCTCAAAAGGATCAGGCTGTGTTGTATCGGCTCTGTGCGCCTTTTGCTGCAAATGCTGTGTATTTACGGAACCTTCAACAGCTGCACCAGCAGCTTTTATCCCCTCTGGGGTTGTTACACTTTCGGCGGTCACCCCTGTCTGTTTTGTCTGAACCATTTGTGATTTTCCCGCCGACATTGCAGATTCTGACTGAACCAGCTGTTGTCCGACTGATTCTGACTGCCCCTGTTCTTTCATTGCTGCATTGTATCCAGCCGTCTCTTGTCTGACCATCGAAGACTCTGCTGTCTCCTGTCGTCTCTCTTCCTCCTCGCTCTGTCTCATACGTTCTTTAATAACAATCCCGGCTTCCACCTGCTTCTTTGCATCCATTCCCGAGAACACAAGCATATCCGGTGTGACGTCCTCATCCTTCCACATCGAAAGCATGCAGTCATATCTTGCGTCCTCCATTGCAACCGCAAGTCCGCATATATCCTTAAATCCATAACCGGTTTCATTGATATTATCAGGATTGAATACACCACTGTATTCCATCTGTCCCATTTTTACAAGACATTCACCAAGCTTTATAAGCCTGTAACTGCTGTCAATAACCATCATATATATTCCAAACATTTCCGGGCTGTCTGTCTTAACGCCTCTTAAACTGATGCTTAACTTGAACTGCCCCTGATGCACCAATGCCTTTGCAAATCCTACATTTCTACCTTTTACTCCCTCCGGATATGAATATATGTATGAAACAAGACGCTGATAATCCACAATAACCCTCCACCATAATTAATTCTCTTATGCACCTTATGCCAGATTTCTGTAGATTATTCCGAAAATTTCTCAGCGCCAATAACATGCCAACAACAATGCCAATAACATGCCGGCTGTTTTTCTTGACATTTTTTATTAAGTTTCATAACATTATTCTTATAGATTGGAGGCAATATGAGCGATAATAAATATAATAATGTTATGCACCTCGGCAACCCGACCAACACGATTGCAGTGCTTAACAGATATGGTTTTGATTTCAAGAAAAAGTTCGGTCAGAACTTTCTTATAGATGAAAATGTTGTTGAGAAAATCGTCCGTGAAGCAGGCGTTACTAAAGACGATTTCGTTGTTGAAGTCGGTCCGGGAATCGGAACAATGACTCAGATTCTGTGTGAGAATGCAAGAGAAGTTGTTGCTGTTGAGATTGATAAGAAGCTTATTCCTATACTTACAGAGGATACTCTTTCTTATTATGATAACGTAACAGTAATCAACGAAGATATCTTAAAGCTTGATATCAAGAAGCTTGCTGATGAGAAGAATGAAGGCAGACCAATTAAGGTTGTTGCCAACCTTCCATACTATATAACAACACCTATTATTATGGGACTTTTTGAGAGCCATGTACCATTAGACAGCATAACTATCATGGTTCAGAAAGAAGTAGCTGACCGTATGCAGTGCGGTCCGGGAACTAAAGACTACGGCGCACTTTCACTTGCTGTACAGTTCTACGCCAAACCTAAGGTTGTGCTTAATGTACCTGCAAGCTGCTTTATGCCTCGTCCTAATGTTGATTCAGCGGTTATCCGTCTTGAACGTTTCAAGACTCCGCCTGTTGATGTTAAGAATGAACATCTTATGTTCAAGATAATAAGAGCATCATTCAACCAGCGCCGCAAGACTATGCTTAACAGTGTCGGCAATTCCGGCATCGGCATCACTAAAGAAGCTCTCACCAGTGCATTAGAAACTATGGGACTTCCGCTTACAATCCGCGGCGAAGCCCTTACACTTGAACAGTTTGCCGAACTTAGCAACCTGCTGGGTTAGGGAACGTGATAACCGAACGCTTTTCCACCCGGATGTTTTGGGGTAATTATTCACGCCAAATAACGTGATACCTATAAGTAGTCGCATTTTCACTGTTTTAGTAGGTGTTTTTGCAGCAAAATTCATGTAAATCAGGTTATTTCTAGACTAAAGACCTATACAACAACAAAAATACGGCTATTTAGTAGGTGTTTTCATGGTTTTAACGATAAAAACCACGTTAAAAGACCTACTAAATAGCCGTTTTATTATAATTTATAGGTTTCTGCACAATTCACACAGTAAAAATGGCTGCCCTACCGACAAATTGACAGACGACCCCGTCCTCAAATTAACTGATAAGTCAACTCAGCCAATCCACTGACAAATCCCACCTGCAAGTTAGACGACAAATTAACCACCAGATTCTCAGACAAAGTCCCCAACACCTTACTTCCCAAAAAGCAGCCTTCTCGCATTCTGGTTAGTGATATCAATAACCTCCTGAGTATCAAGTCCTTTAATCTGTGCCAGCTTTTCTGCAACATACTTTATATTGCGGCTGTCGTTTCTCTTACCACGGTTAGGCTCAGGTGCCATATATGGGCTGTCTGTCTCAAGAACAATTCTATCCATCGGTATGTATGAAGCTGCCTCAACAAGCTTCTTGGCATTCTTAAATGTAAGCACACCACCGATTCCTATAGAGAAGCCCATGTTAAGAAAATCTCTTGCTGCCTCCTTGCTGTAGGAATAACAGTGGATAATTCCGCCTGTATCCTGTCCGTGATTACTCTTTAATATGTCAATCGTATCCTGACATGCATCTCTTGAATGAATCATTACAGGCATATGTGTGCGGTACGCTACATTCATCTGTGCTGCAAACCATTCTCGCTGCTGCTTCTTTTCAGCTGCCGCTATATCTGCATCATCTGACACATAGTAGTAATCAAGTCCGATTTCTCCAAGCGCAACAATCTTTCTTGGCTTAGCTTCATTCAGCATGTTTTCCAGCCATTCAATGTCCGATTCTTTCAATCTTACAATGTCCTCCGGATGGAAACCAATCGCTGCATATACCTTTTCATACTGTGCAGCAAGTGCAAGGGAAGCCTCACAACCCTGACGGCTTGCACCTACATTAACAATGTAATCAAGCTCCCCTGCATCACTAAGCATGCTGCTTATAAGTTCATCTCTGTCCTCATCAAATCTTTCATCATCATAATGAGCATGAGTTTCAAATATCTTCATATCTATTAGCCAATCTCTGCGCCTTCAATAATATCCTTCTCAAGTGTAAGAACTGATAAGTTGTCCTTATCATCCCATGCTGAGATAATCATTCCCTGTGACTCAATACCACAGATCTTTCTTGGCTTTAAGTTAGTGCATACAACTAACTTCTTACCAATAAGTTCCTCTGGCTTGTAGTACTTCTGAATACCAGAAACGATAGTTCTCTTCTCATCACCAATCTGAAGCTCGAACTTAAGAAGCTTTGTCTTCTTAACAGCTTCACAAGTAAGAACCTTGGCAACTCTGAACTGAACCTTTTCAAAATCGTCAAATGTAATCTCAGGCTTAGCTTCAACCTGTGGATATTCTACAACACCATTAGCCTTCTTCTGTGCTTCCTGAATAGCCTCAACCTTTTCCTTAAGGTCCTTCTCGAAGTCAAGTCTTGCAAAAAGAATCTCTGGAGTCTCAGTAACCTTAAGTCCTGATTCTCTTAAGCCAAATGTAGCAAGATCGTCAAAATCTCTTACTCCTGCCTCTGGATTAGCTGGGTAAAGCTGTGCAAGAATCTTGTCTGTAGTCTCTGGCATGAATGACTTAAGAAGATTAGCACCGATTGTAATACTCTCAACAAGGTTGTAGAGAACTTCTGCTAATCTGTCCTGCTGTGCCTCATCCTTTGCAAGTGCCCAAGGCATTGTCTCGTCGATATATTTGTTACATCTCTTAAAGAGTGTGAATACTTCTGTGATAGCATCTGCTACATGAAGTGTAGCCATCTTAGCCTGAACCTTATCTCTTGTTGCTGTTACAACTGCCTTAAGGTCGCCGTCAATTGCAGCATCCTCTACACCAGTCTTATTAACAACTCCACCGAAATACTTGTTAGACATTGCAATTGTTCTGTTTACAAGGTTACCAAGTGTGTTGGCAAGATCAGAGTTCATACGCTCAACCATAAGCTCCCATGAGATAACACCATCATTCTCAAATGGCATCTCATGAAGAACGAAGTAACGTACAGCGTCAACGCCGAAGAGATCTACAAGGTCATCTGCATAGATAACATTTCCCTTAGACTTACTCATCTTACCGTCATTCTGTAATAACCAAGGGTGTCCAAATACCTGCTTAGGAAGTGGCTCACCAAGTGCCATAAGGAATATTGGCCAGTAAATTGTATGGAATCTGATGATATCCTTACCGATAAGGTGAAGGTCTGCTGGCCAGAACTTCTTGTACTGCTCTGAAGAGTTGCCATCAGCATCATATCCGATACCTGTAATATAGTTAGTAAGTGCATCAAGCCATACATAAACTACATGCTTGTCATCAAAGTCAACCGGGATACCCCATTTGAAAGATGTTCTTGATACACATAAATCCTGAAGTCCTGGAAGAAGGAAGTTGTTCATCATCTCATTCTTTCTTGAAACTGGCTGGATGAATTCTGGATGTGTATTGATATGCTCAATAAGCTTGTTAGCATATTTGCTCATCTTGAAGAAATAAGCCTCTTCCTTAGCCGGCTTAACTTCACGTCCACAGTCAGGGCACTTGCCGTCAACAAGCTGGCTCTCTGTCCAGAAAGACTCACATGGAGTACAGTACATACCCTCATATGAACCCTTATAAATGTCTCCCTGATCATAAAGTTTCTTGAAAATCTTCTGAACCTGCTTCTCATGGTAATCATCTGTTGTTCTGATGAATTTATCATATGAAGTATTCATAAGATCCCATATTCTCTTGATTTCTGTTGAAACATTGTCAACGAATTCCTTAGGTGTAATTCCAGCTTCCTCAGCCTTAAGCTCAATCTTCTGACCATGCTCGTCAGTTCCTGTCTGGAAAAATACATCGTAACCTTCCTGTCTTCTGAATCTTGCAATACTGTCTGCAAGAACGATTTCATAAGTATTACCGATATGTGGCTTGCCTGATGTATAGGCAATAGCTGTTGTCATATAAAATGGACCTTTACTCTGTGGCATATCATTTCCTCCATAATCTATTATTCTAATTCATCGCTATAACGCAAATGTAGTGTGAATCCTTTATCCGTAAACTTTATCATAGAAAAATTTACAATAAGTGTCAAGTCTGTATTAAGTATGATACAATATGTGAATAATAAAGCTGCATTTTTTATAATATTAATTAAGACAGTAAGGAGTATCATATGCATAACAAACAACACCACCTGCTACATGAATTTATTAATAAATCAGCCTGTATTCTTGTGATTTTTTCTATTATTATAACCATGTCCGGCTGTAGTCTGCCATGGAATCACAGGCAGATATCAGAAATCAACACCTCCGCAGGCGAGGACAATGCTGATTTCACAGAATATATCAACAGTCTGTTTGCTGATTTGTTAAGTGCTGACACGGTATCTTTGCATGCCTATGTCGAGCATCCACAGGATTTCGGTATTGATGATTACGATATAACTCTTGGCAGATATAATCTTGATAATCCTGATGATACCTCAGATTATACGGACGTCATATCCACACTCAGAGCATTTGACAGGAATTCACTATCTGCTAAACAGCAGATAACGCTTGATGAGCTTCTTATGTATATGGAAAATGAACTGGAATACAGCGACCTGTATATGTTTAATACACAGCTTCAGACAACAACAGGAATACACGTCCAGCTGCCATTGCTCTTTGCTGAGTATACATTTGAAGAAAAGAAGGATGTTGACGAATATATCGGGCTTCTGTGCGATGTCGATGGATATTTTGAGAATATGGCTGCATTTGAGAAGCTTCGTGCTGATAACGGATATTTTATGGAAGATACACTTGCAGATGAAGTAATCGAAAGCTGCAATTCATTCCTTGAGACTGCCAGTTCAGAAGACGGTGTCATGATATCAACTTTTAACGAAAAGATTGCTTCTGTTGAAGGACTTTCTGAGCAGGACATAGCCGATTATAAGGCTAAAAATGTATCTGCTGTCAATGAACACGTAATTCCGGGATACACATTCCTTGTAAATGCGCTTACTTCATTGAAAGGTTCTAACAGATATTCAGGAGGTTTATGCAATTATCCTGATGGTTCAAGGTATTTTGAATATATTCTTTCCTCTACTCTCGGATGGAATAAATCTGTTGACGAATACGATAAGCTTGTCGATTCATATATCAAGAAATACATGCTTACAATGCAGACTCTGGCTTTCAGGGATTCCAGCATATTAGATAAATTTGATACATTTTCATTCAATCTTACTGACCCGGTTGGCATACTTACCGACCTTAAGAAAAGGATAACCGATGATTTTCCTGAGATTCCTGATGTGAATTATGATATCAAATATGTCTCAAAGGCGCTTGAGGACTACACAAGCCCTGCAATGTACTTTATCCCGCAGCTTGATAATCTTGATGTCAATTCAATATACATCAATTCATCAGGCACTTCTGCAAGCGAGCTATATCCTACACTTGCACATGAGGGATATCCGGGACATATGTATCAGACTCAGTATTTTGCAGCCAGCAATCCTGACTGGATAAGATATATTCTCACACCGGGCGGTTATGTTGAAGGCTGGGCTTCATATGTTGAGGTCCTTTCATATAATTATGCACAGACTGGCAATGATGCCCTTAACAGAATGTATGGTGCTAATTATGCTACTGTTCTGTGCTTGTATGCCAAGGGCGATATCGGTGTTAATTATTATGGCTGGAGTGAAGATGACGTCTACCGCTTCATCAGCCAGTATGGCTTTGATGACACCTCGATTGCCCATGAAATGTACTATGCATTTGTATCTGACCCTGGTAATTATTGCAAATACGTTCTTGGAATGTTAGGTTTTGAACAGTTAAAGGCTCAGGCACAAAGTGAGCTTTCAGATAAGTTCAATCTTAAGAATTTCCACCAGTATATACTCGACATGGGACCTGTTCAGTTTGATATACTGTTCAGTAATCTTGACGCATGGATTGAGAAAGAAAAGAATAATTAAACAAAGCATTAAAAATGGGATGTTACCTTAACAAAATGTTGTGGTAACATCCCTTATTAATTGCTTATTATATACTTCCGCCACCCGGATAATAGCCTCCTGAACCACAGCCACAGCACATCGGCACACATATATTGGAGCACAGGCAAAGTGCAACCCATGGCGCACATCCCGTACAATATGTTGTTGATGATGGTCCCTGATACTGTGTTCTTCTTCCTGCATACCAGCTTCCACCGCTTGCTATACGCTGATACAATAACTGATACTGCATATTGTCAGGATCAGAATCTAACGCACGCTTGGCATCTTCCAATGCTGTTGCCTCTTCACCTTTTCCAAGATGAGCCAATGCACTGTAATAGTACCATCTTCCATCTCGGTCAGTTATGTTATTAAGCACATTAATAGCCTCATCATAACTTGAATTATTAATATAATTAGCTGCCGCTCTCAGATGAACAGTTGTAGGATCATTGCCACTCATATTATCTGGTCCATATCCATTGCCACCATAGCTTCCTGTATATCCGCCAAATCCGAATGGACCGAATCCCCAGAAGCTTCCGAAATCTCCATATCCGCCCTGTGACTGGTTCTGGTAATCACCATCATAACCATAATGATCTGAACGTCCTGTTCCGTATCTTGTCTGGCTATATGACTGACTGCTGTATCCGCCTTCGCGCTCACGCATAATCTGGTTATATGCCTGCTGTACAAGCTTAAACATCTCTTCTGCCTGATCTTTATTAGGGTTGTTGATGTTAGCATCAGGATGATACTTACGGCTCAGTGTTCTGTATGCTTTTTTCACTTCATCATCGGAAGCATCTCTTGATACTCCCAACACTTTATATGGATCTGTCATTATGTTCCTCCAACTGCTTACCGGCAGTGTTATTTCTTTTCCTTCTGGCGGCGTAGAACTTTGTCCATACACCTGAATATATAATATTTCTTAACAGCTCTGCATTAGCAAGGATAGGCAGTCTCTCAAAAGCCCTTGCACATCCTGCCATATATGCTTTAAGTATGCTCTCTGCAAATGTGTCAAAATCCTCTACATCTTTATGATACTTAAACACATTGTAGTTGTTCTTTTTCTCATCTTTTTCCAGATCATCATACGCATCTAACAGATATATGAATCTGCCAAGATTATTGCCAAGCACTCTTAATTCGCTGCTCCACTCATCATCTTTCATGGCAGCAACTTCTCCCAACAATATTCCAAACTGTTCGGCTGGCTTATCTATGTTAGTTTCCTGTGCCTTCTCATATTCTGACAGCTTTTTTAGGCTTTCCTTTATTACAGATGCTTTCTGCGGATACTTCTTCTCAAGCTTTTTAATATCTCTTTTAAGCACACCGGCATAAGTTCTTTTTAAGACCTTTTTCTCATCGTACCAGTCGTCCATACATTTGTAATATGTCAGAAGGACATTCATGTCCGCAACATAATCTGAGACAACGTTACGCCGCACAGGATGCTTTCTTAATGGATGTGTGACGCAGCGTTCCTCAGAATACGTTGTCTCCGGTTCATACAGCCCTGTAAGGAGTATAACCAGAAATGTCATATCATAGCTTAAGGAAATCTGCCCCTTTAATCCATGCGCCTCCGCAAGCGAATCGCACAGACCGCAATAGTATGAGCGGTATTTATCAAATTCTCTGAACTTAAGTTCTGGCTGGTCAACAACAATATAACCGTACATACCTAATGCATACCTCCATTTTCGCTTATCATATAACATAGTAAATATTCAGTCAATCTGCCTTTGAAAGATTAATAAATTATTAATATTATTTTTAGATATTATTCTTATCGTCAAAATCAGTTCCCCACAAAAGGAAACTTGTATAATCATCAAGTGAATTGACCGGACGCATCACATCGCTTTCGTCCATGTTGCTGGCAAATTCATTCTCGCCATCATCATAACCTTTATCGCCATGTCCATCACCATATCCGTTTCTGTACTCATCTTTTTCATGATTATAGTCAAATGCTGGAAACATAAATACTACCTCCTTTCGAAGGTAGTATGTTATAATCCATAATATTTTATCCGACATGAAAACACCAGATTTATCTGATATCTAACAAATTCAACTGATATCTGACGGATTTATTTTATGTCTAACTCTGGTGGAACATCCAGCTCATGCGGAACCGGTGCGCCATTCTTCTTTCTCTGCCGTACACACTCCGTCAACAGGTACTCTATCTGTCCATTAACAGATCTGAAATCGTCCTCTGCCCACGCTGCAATGGCGTCATAGAGCTTAGCTGATAAACGGAGAGGAACTTGTTTCTTGCCTGAATCTGCCATTAGTAAAGACTTCCTGAATTAACTACTGGCTGGGCATCTTTGTTTCCACAAAGGACGACTAACAGGTTAGATACCATAGCTGCTTTTCTTTCTTCATCAAGCTCTATAACCTGTTTTTCAGATAATCTTTCAAGTGCCATCTCAACCATTCCTACAGCACCGTCAACTATCATCTTTCTGGCATCTACAATTGCTGATGCCTGCTGTCTCTGAAGCATTACTGCTGCTATCTCAGGCGCATATGCAAGATATGTTATTCTTGCTTCTATTATCTCAAGACCTGCATCTGTTACTTTGCTCTGGATTTCTTTTCTTATTCTTTCTGCTACAACTTCACTTGAACCACGAAGGCTTCCTTCGTCCGCGATTCCATCTCCGGTTGTATCTACATTTTCTGCAACATCATATGGATACATACGGACAATGTTACGGAGTGCGCTGTCACACTGTAATGAAAGATATTCCTTATAATTGTCTACATTAAACACAGCCTTGGCTGTATCTGTGACTCTCCACATAACTGCAATACCAATCTCAACAGGATTACCAAGGCAGTCATTAATCTTCTGTCTGCTGTTGCTGAGTGTCATTATCTTAAGCGAAATCTTCTTATTAGCTGTCTGAACAGCATTATTTCCTGCTGCCAGTGCCATTCCTGCAACTCCCGCCATACTTGCTAAATCAAGCTTGCTTCCATCTCCTGCAACATCCCCGCTCTGATTAAGCTTAGTTGCCGCTGCCGGATTGACAGCCACACAGAATGGATTCACAAAGTAGAATCCGGCTTCTTTGATAGTTCCCACATATTTACCAAAAAGTGTAAGTACGAGTGCTTCCTGTGGCTTTAACACCTTAAGTCCGATAAAGAATATCCAGCCAACTGCCGCATACACACCGCCTGCAACTATAAGTAATATCCAGCCCGCTTTAACTTCTGCCGGCTCAACCATAATTGAACCCACGATAATTGCTGCTATAGCTGCTGCATAAAGCAATATAAACAGTGTAACCATTGCAAGACCATTCTTGCTTTTCTTTAAAACTTTTTCTTCCATATAAATACCTCCTGGACACCCTGACTCTTAATCAGATTATCAGGCTTTGGTGTCTTTGTTGATATTTGTATGATATCATTTTGATATCTTATTGTCAAGATATTAACAAAAATTAATTTACAATTAGTATGTGATTGGTGCATTGCGTTGTTTTTTGTTGTATTTAAACTCTGTCTATGCTATTATTTCTTTGGGACTTATCATTCACGGTAGGCGGTTAGCCTTTAGCCTCTTTAGAAAGGAGGTGATAGGCGTGATAACTTTTTCAGATCTTCTTACATACACACTTGTATTAATTGAAGTTATAACACTTGTTGTTATTCTTTCTGATAAAAAGACAAAAAAATAACCGCCCCAGCCTGGACAGTTTGGGCAGTTATTTTTTAACTCTCTAATCTACAAAGGCTAGCCGTCTATCGGTAAGTTCCTTTGTATTATCATAATACTCTATTCATATATTTATGTCAAACATCTATTCTTATATAAAAATAAAAGCCTTACAACCTAGGATTCCCTAAATCATAAGACCTTCCAGTGCACCGCCAGGGGTTCGAACCCTGGACACCCTGATTAAGAGTCAGGTGCTCTACCAACTGAG